>CANHYD010000312.1 GCA_947464705.1 Verrucomicrobiota bacterium
AAAATCAGCCCAACCGACCGAGTGAAGGAGCAGGCAAACCACTGCCCCGGCGAGGAGCCATCGGCCTCCTCGTGAGAGGCATCGAGATTGCAGGCCATGCTTCACGGATCACCGGAGGGTGCGGCCGGAGGACCTACCTTGACCAGAGCCTCCATGGGCCGAAAGCAGTCTGATCTTGTCCGGAGGCCCCACCGGATCCCGGGTTTCAGTGAAACCGGAACACCGCCAGCAGCGAGGCGGCCATGGCCAGGATCAGCACCAGCCCGACGACCGTCCAGAACCGGCGACGGTCCGGCTTCTTGGGTCGCCCCTGACCGAACTCACGGGCGACAAAGTCGTCGTAGTCGAACTCCTCGTCATCGGGCAGGTCGAGGCCTGAGACGCGGGCTTCTTCGTTCCAACCGGAATCCCGAGAAGCGCCACAACCGGCGCAAGACATGGCCTTGCGCGGCACGAACTCGCCGCAAACCGGACAATCCCCCGGGGGACGAAACGCCTCGTCGCTCATTGGACGGGCAGCATGGGGCTAATCATCGTCGTCGTCAGCATCCGGGGTGGTGGCCCATTCCGGATAGGGACGCTCCGTACCGGCCATAGCATTCCAGAGGATACGGTTCAACACGTCCTCCGGCGCCTTGTCCACCTCGCGGAAGTTCAGACGGGCCGAGACCTCGGCATCGCGCCGCAAGATGGGGTTCAAGAGCGCCTTGGCGGGCGGATTCATCTGATCGAGCGGCACGTTGTTGGGCACCGCCGTGTAGGGCGTAAAGTCCGGGGTGCCCTGGAAGCAGTCGAACATCGGCGTGGCGCTGGCATCGAACTGGTTCATGGGCTTCATGCCCAGCACCTGCTCGGCGGTGCGGATGATGCTGGTGGTGTTGTACTGAGTCGAAACCACCGCGCCGCGCCGGGTGTAGGGGCTGACACAAAACGCCGTGGTCCGGTAACCGCTGACGTGGTCCCAGCCCGCCTGCGGGTCGTCTTCGATGGCGAGGATCAGGGTCTCTTTCCAGAACTGGCTGTGGCTGACGGCCTCGACGATCCGTCCGAAGGCCAAGTCGTTGTCGGCCACGCAGGCGGCCGGCGTGGGCTGACCTGCGGAAGTGCCGCTGGTATGATCGTTGGGCAGGCAGATGAGGATGAGGTTGGGCAGTTCACCTCGGGCCTCGAAGGCCTTGAGCTCGCGGATGAAGTGATCGGCCCGGTACTGGTCGGGCACCGACATTTCCCAGCCCACGTAATCGGTCGGCGTGTGCGGAACCAGGGTCGGCACCATCGCCCGACTGGAGAAAATCACCTCGTCGGACTCACCCTTCCAAGTCCGGTAGCACGGCAGGAACGGGATCGAACCCTTCTTCTTCGGATCCCGCCATCGGACGGTGGGTTCAGCGAACTCACCGTAATTGCGCAAGGTCTTGCCATGCTTGAGGGCGTTGTCCCAGATGAAGCCGGCCGGCGAATAGGCCAGCGCGTCTGCCTCGTCTTCACCCATACCATCAGGGTAGCTGCGCGGGAAACCCGCGAAGGATTTCTCCATGTAGTCGGTGGAGAAAGCCGTGGTGGACCACTGGTGGCCGTCGGCACTCAGGATTCCGGCGCAGTAGGTGTTGTCCAGCAGGGCAAACTCGCGGGCGATTTTGTGCAAGTTGGGGGTGATCTTCTCACCGAAGACGCACAAATCGGCGCGACCATTGCCGCGGGGATCATCTCCCAGGACCTGATCGTAGGTCCGGTTCTCCTTGATCACATAGATCACATGCTTGAAGACGCTGGGCTCGCCGATGCGCTCGGGCACCGGCTGCGGCTTCACTCCGCTCCGCGGCGGCCGCTGGGACGCCACAATCGCCTCGCGACGCAAGTTGCGGGAGACGGTCTCGGAGAGTTTGGGCAAGTTGCGCCGGCTCGGGATGGGCACCAGAGACACCGTGCCGTTGTACTGATGGCTGTTGAACCCATCGGCACCGGTGTCGGCTTTCTTCGTTTTAGACGCCAACCCCTTCACGTTGGCCACGAGCAGTTGCTTGCGCGCGGTGTCATGGACCAACGCCGCCGGGAACCAGCCCACCGGGATCAATCCCGCCAACCGGGACTCTCGATCACCGGGATCGAAACGCACCACGGCGACGGCATTCTGGGACCCGTTGGCCACATAGAGGGTCTTGCCATCGGGGGCGAAGACCAGGGCATTGGGCGAAGCCCCGAAGAGATCGGCGGGGTTGGTCTTGGTCCAAACGGTCTCCACCACCGCGCGGGTCCGGGTGTCGATGACGCTGAGCGTGTCGGAACCGGCGTTGGCGCAAACGACATGGCGGCGATCGGGTGACACCGCCAGTGCCGAGGCATGGAGGCCGGTGATCAACTCCAACGGCGCGGCATCGGCCGGGGCCTTCAGGTCGATGATCGAGACCGAGCCTTCGCTGGCGATGTGACGAACCGGATCCACGCGGACCGTGGTACCGCGCCCAGCGGGGCCGCTCAGATCGTCGGGACCGGGCCGGCGTCCACCCCAGTTGCTGACATAGGCGCTCTCGCCCACCAGCACCACTTCATAGGGTGCCACGCCAACGCGGAACTCGCGCAACACCTTCCCCGATTCCGCATCGAGCTCCAGCAACCGGTTGGACAGGTTGGCGCACACATAAAGACGGCGACCATCGGCGCTGAAGGCCAGGCCAGCGGGAATTTCTTCCTTCCGTCGCGGCGCGTCGGCCGGAGGCAGACGCAGCGAGTGCGAGGGGTGAATCGAACCATCGGGGTCGACCCGAAACACCTTTAGGCTTCCATTGACGTTGCTCAGGAAGACCTGTTTTCCATCGGGCGAATAGACCAACCCCGTGTAGCTCACCTGGCCCTTGGCATCCGGCTTGAGAATGTTGGCCGAGGGCACCGCGGGCTGCGGTTCATTGACCTGTTCCGAGGGCAGGGCCACGCGCTGCAAGATTTCGCCGGTCACCGGGCTGAGCACCAGCAACTCACTGGTCTTGCCCGACACCAGCAATCGGGTCCCGTCGGGGGACAACGCCAGTGCCTGGGGCCGCAAGCCGGTCAGTTCCACCTGACGCCCCAAGGGAGTGAGGGTCTGGTTGACCGGAGTCACCGAGCGGCCACCGGCCTTGTGGCCCACGGTCTCGCGATTGGAGGGCGGTGATGCAGCCATGGCATCGGCCATGGAACCCGCCAGCAGCACGGCAGCAAGGCAGGAATGGAAAATCAGGGACCCGGGAGGTCGGACAGAGGCAACCATGGGTCCCTCTTTGGGCGGTCGGGATCAAAGGGGCAATGCCGGAATTGCTCACGGTGACGCCGAGGACGGGGCTCAATTGGAACGACGGCGACGCCATCCCAACCAGGCCAGGCACCCGACTCCGAACATCAGAACCGGCGACGGCTCGGGGATCGTGGCCACCGCGCGAACCTCCCAGCCCGTCAGCTTCCCGGTCCCGCCGGCTTCCATGTCGGCGATGAACAGCGTCCACGAACCGTTGGGATCGA
>CANHYD010000313.1 GCA_947464705.1 Verrucomicrobiota bacterium
CCCGCCGACATCATGCCGACGCCACCCATGATGGAGATGGCGATAGCACCCGTGCGCGGGAAACGGTCGCTGACCACAGCGAGCATCGTGGGCCAGAAGAAAGTCTTGCCCAGTGCGTAGACCGACAACGCGAGAATGGCGCTGATGAAGGTAGTAATTCCGCTCACCAGGTTAAGCCCGACGCAGGCCAGGACCGCGCAGATGAACAGGAGCCCCACCGGAGAGATCTTGAGATTCTTCTCGATGAAGTGAGCGCAGAAACGCAGAGCGAACATGAACATCGAAGTGTACACGAAGAGGATCTTGCCTTCCTTCGGAGTGAGGATGTTGCCGGTGATGTTCTGGATCCATCCATCGGTTCCCAGTTCGACCGCCCCCACCAGTGCATGGGTCACGAACAGAACGAACAGCAGCCAAGCTCCGATGGAGAAACCGGTGATGACCGCCACAGCTCCAAGGATCACCGCTCCGAGGGCGTAGGAAATAGCCGGGGACAACTGCAGGGCGTTCTGGAAGAACAGGACCAAGAGGTAGCAAGCCACGGCCGCACCGAGAACACCGACATCCTTAAGCATCTCACCAACGCTCAGCCCCTTGGCCGAGGCCTCGGACTTCGGGAAGCTCTGGCCCATGAAGAGGAATCCGTAAATAACGGTGGGCACCAGGAACAAGGCCAACTGGACCTTCCAGCTCATGGCGTCGGGACCTTCACCGAGGAACCAACCCACCAGACCACCGAGCACCAGACCGGCCGGCCAGCTCGCGTGGAGAATGTTCAGGTAGTGGGTGCGGTTCTTGGGGAACAGCGTGGCCACCAGCGGATTGGCCACTGCCTCCAGAGTGCCATTGGCCAAAGCGAAGATAAAAGTACCCCAATAAAGGTAGGTGTAGGCGGCCGATTGCACCTGACCCTTGGTCGCAGCGAAGGTCACAAACGCCGAAAGCACATGGAACAGGAACGCCGCGACGACGAGCTTGCCGTACCCGATCTTATCGACCACCACACCGCCGATAATGATTCCAAAGCAAAAGCCGGTGAATCCCGCTCCACCGATGTCTCCCAATTGAGCGGCGGTGAAACCAAAATCAGCTGCCCAATTGGCGAGGATGCCGCCGCGAATGCCGAAGCCGATGCCGGCCGCAAGGATCGCCATGAAGCCTGCAAACAGCAGCCGTTTTGCATTGGGGGCTATGCCCTCGTTACTTCCATTACTCATAGGGGTACGTGTGTTGATACTGTTTTGAAACAAGTCGGACGTGGAACGGCAGGATTTACCGACACCACCGGCCGGCTGTCCATTCCTTGCTTCGGGTTTCTGCGATTTTGCGCTCGAAACCCGGTGCCGGAGCCCCAAGAACGCCTCATCCGGGGCAATCCAGCACCTCCTGGACACAAATCAACCCATCGCCCTGAGGCGCTCAAGATTCCGGGGCCAGGTTTTCAGCCACCGGATTGCCATAGGCCTTGATGGCCGGGAGAACTCCTGCCAAGGCCCCGAGCCCCACCAACGCCAGCGGGGCGATGACCAGGACGGGATCCCAGGCCCAGGGATCGAGAACCACACCGGTCTGAGCGCGAATGACAGCAGACACAGCACCCATGATCACGGCGTACAGGCCCCAGGCCAGAACCATCCCGAGGGCCGCTATCGAGGTGGCCTCCAGGATGATGGAGGCGAAAACGAGAGTCCGACGGGCACCCAAAGCCCGCAGAATGGCCAAGTCGCGACGGCGGGCGCTCAACGAATTGTAGATGCTGGCCAGCACAGAACCGGCGGCCACCAGCGCGACGAGGTAGGCCACCAACTCCAGCACCTGATCAAACCAACCCATCTTGTCGAACAACTGGGCCAAGACCGTTCCTAGAGGCCAAGCGAAGGTCAACCGATCGCCCTGCTTGTTGTAGAGCATGTCCAACTGCTGCCCCGCCACGGCGCTGCGCAGCTTCACCAACACCGCACTCACATCGCTCGCCGTGGCCGCCGCATGGCCAGACATGTTCTGGAGGCCTGCTAGCGGAATCCAAAGCACTCGATCGGCTGGCGTGTTGGAGGGTTCCAAAACGCCGGTCACCACGTATTCATCCTCGTGCTGCTCCTTGGGATTGAAGTTCAGACCGTGGTACGGCTTGAAGGTGTCACCCGGTTTCAGCCCGAGGCGTTGGGCTACGAAGGCCCCCACCACCGCTTCGCGATAGCCGTCTTCAAACCAGCGGCCCCCAGCCGCCAACCGGAAGCGCCGCCCCGGTGCGGCCTCGGCCTCGGTGAAGAGGTTGGTCAGCGTGCCCACGATGCGATAACCCAAATAATTGTCGCCGACCGCGATCGGAATCGCTAGAGCCACCGCCCGGTTGGAGGACAGCGTCTGAAAATCGGCAAACGCGACATTCCCAGGCGAAGCTTCTAGGTGGAAAAGTGCATTGAGCACCAATTGCAGCTTCGCCCCGCGGGCTCCCAAAACGGCATCCCAGGCGCCGGTCTGGCCGGTGAAAGTCGCCCGGGCTTGGCGTTTGACCACCCAAACCGACATCAATAGTCCGCCGGCCAGAGCCAGAGAAAGAGCTGTCACCACGGTCGAAAGCAGGTGTTGCCGCAGGCTGCGGCGGACCAAAAGCCCTAGGATCACGAGGCCACCTCCGTCCGCGAGGCCAGATTCAAAGTGGCTAGAGATTCCCGGCGGGGGAACGCCGCCAACACCGCAGGATCATGACTGACCAAGAGCAACGCCGAACCCTGCTCCGTGCACAATTCCCGGATCAGGGCCAAAGCCTGAGCAGCATTGGCCGGGTCCAGATTGCCCGTCGGTTCATCGGCCAAGACCAACTTCGGCCGATTGGCCAGAGCCCGGGCCACGGCCACGCGCTGTTGTTGGCCCGTTGAAAGCTGCCGCGGAAAGTAGTCCAGTCGATCGCCCAATCCGACCCGGTCCAACAGTGATCTAGCGCGGACCCGATCCGCACCCGGCCCGAAGGACATCCCCAAAAGGACATTCTCCAGACACGTGAACCCCTGAAGCAGATTGAAGGTTTGGAAGATGTACCCGATCACCGCGGCCCGGTGACGGTCCCTATCCGGTTCCGACAACGTGGTCATATTTTGACCATCTACCAGAATGAGTCCGGAGTCTCCGGTCAGAATGCCGGCAATCAAGTTCAGGAACGTGGTTTTGCCGGTACCGCTGGGACCACTCAAGGCCACCTGCTCCCCGGAATCGAGGCAGAACCCCGGAACATCCACCACCGGCAAAAACTGTCCGTAGGGTGTTCGGAAGCTTTTCCGAAGATTTTCGATCTCAAGCAACGCCATGGACTGGGGACAGGCTGCATGGAGCCACCGAACTTGGCCATCGACTTTTATGGAACTACTCGAACAGGCCTCTTGGTCCAAGGGACAAGCTCCTCGTCCAAGGGACAAGCTCCTCGTCCAAGGGACAAGCTCCTCGTCCAAGGGACAAGCTCCTCGTCCAAGGGACAAGCTCCTCGTCCAAGGGACA
>CANHYD010000314.1 GCA_947464705.1 Verrucomicrobiota bacterium
TGACCCCAACGCTCGATGTCCTTGAACTTCTGGCGGGTCATCTCGCGGGTGAGGAAGAACTGGGCCGGGTCTTTGCCCAGGCGCTTGACCATGTCCTTCTTGGCGGCGTCGTAGTCGTAGCCGGGGGAGATGGTGTGACCATCCACGCCCAGCGAGCTGAGGAACTTGAACATCTCCTCCAACTCGGCCGTTTCGGTCTCCTTGTACACCGTGGTGTTGGTGGCGACCTGATAGCCCAAGATCTTGGCCATCTGGATGGCAGCCACGCACTCCTTGAAGACTCCCTCGCGTTCAACGATGAGGTCGTGGGTGAACTCCAAGCCATCAACGTGGACATTCCAATAATGCCACTTGCCGGGCCGAATCACCGTCTTGGACTTGGCAGCCGCATCCGCCTTGCGGATGGCTTCAGCCTCTTTTTCAGTCACCAGCTTCTCCGTCAGCAACTGGGCCAACTGGGGTTCGAAGGCTGGAGTGTAAACACTCGCCAGGTACTCCCGCATCTTCTTGCGCATGAAGACACCGTTGGTGCAAATGTACACCAAACGCCCCTGTCCCTGCAAACCCGCCACCAGCTCCTCGATCTTGGGATAGATCAAGGGCTCGCCGCCACAGATCGAAATCATGGGCGCATCGCACTCGGCCGCAGCGGCCAAGCACTGCTCCAGCGGCACCATGTCCTTCAGCGAGGTGGAGTACTCCCGGATACGACCACAGCCCGTGCAGGTGAGGTTGCAAGTATGGAGCGGCTCCAACTGCAACACCATCGCGTACTTGGGGGTGCCTTTGAGCTTATGTTTGACGATGTGACGGGCAATCTTGGCCGTCGGCGCGAGAGGAAAACGCATGGTTGGAAAATCAATAAACCGGCACCCGGACCACCGCCGCCAGGGCGACCGTTTGGGTCGTCGAGGCAGTGAGTGCAACCCCGTTGGTCTGAGCGCCGGGCGCCGGACGAGGGGCAGGGTCGGCCTTGAGCAGGCCTGGGAGGAGGATCGTCGCCGGGGAGACACTGTGGGATCCGCTGAATCCCCCGCATCCCGAAAACAGGGCAGAAGCGGCGAAAAACAAGAAAACCGCCATTGCCCGAAATCGGTAAGACCCCTTCACGCAGGACAGGATAGAGCGGGCCGCCTCAGGGGCAATCCCCATTTTGAACCCATATCGAGGAAGGGCTTGTCGGTACGGGCCGCTGAGACCACCGTGGGGTCCAGCGACCATGAAATTCATCAGCCTGTTGGGAATCGTCGCCCTCATCGGCGTGGCCTGGCTGCTCTCCGAGCACAAGCGCCGCTTCCCGTTTCGGGCTGTGATGTGGGGATTGACCCTCCAGTTCTTCTTCGGATGGTTCATCCTCAAGACCGGCCCTGGGGAAGCCCTCTTCAACGCCTGCCAGCAGCTGGTTTCACGCTTCATCGGCTTCGCCAACGAGGGCAACAAACTGATGTTTGGACCGCTGGCCAATGAAGCGGTGATGTCCAAGGCCTTCGGCCCAGAGAACGCATTGTTCTTCGCCCTAGTGATCACCGGCATCATCGTGTTGATCAGCACCGTCTCGTCGGTGCTCTACCACTACGGATTCCTGCAACTCGTGGTCCGGGCCGCCGCCTGGGTCATGCGACGAGCCATGGGCACCAGCGGCAGCGAGACCCTCAGCGCCGCGGCCAACATCTTCATGGGCCAGACCGAGGCCCCGCTGGTCATCAGGCCCTACCTGCCCGGCATGACCCGCAGTGAATTGCACTGCATGATGGTCGGTGGTTTCGCCACCATCGCCGGCAGCGTGATGGGAGTGTATTCGGGGTTACTCAAAGTGCCGGCCGGGCATCTGTTGACCGCCAGCGTGATGAGTGCTCCAGCCGCGCTGCTCATTTCCAAGATCATCATCCCGGAGACCGAGATCAGCGAAACGGCCGCCGGTTCGACGGCCAAGATCGAACGTGAGACCGTCAATGGCATTGACGCCGCCTGCTCCGGCGCCAGCGACGGCATGAAACTGGCCATCAATGTCATCGCCATGCTGCTGGCCTTCACGTCGCTGGTTGCGGCCGTGAACTGGATCCTCGGCCAGGGCTTCAGCCAACTGGGTTGGGTGACCCAACAACCTCTGCAAGCGCTGCTCGGCTACGCCAACGCTCCGTTCGCTTGGCTCATGGGTATCCCGACCAAGGACTGCCTGGCCGTGGGCCAAATACTGGGCGAACGCATCGTGCTGACCGAGTTCGTGGGGTACATCTCCCTATCCCAACAACAAGCATCGCTGGACCCCCGCAGCTACGTCATCGCCGCCTACGCGCTTTGCGGATTCGCCAACTTCGGCAGCGTGGCCATCCAAATCGGAGGCATCGGTGCTTTGGTGCCCGGCCGCCGCAAAGACCTCGCCCAAGTGGGTATCAAGGCCATGGTGGGAGGGATTTTCGCCTGCTACATGACCGGCTGCGTGGTGGGATTCCTTCTCTGAACTCTCCGATGCCCACAGAAATCCACCCCACAGCCGTCATTCATCCCTCGGCCCAACTCGGCGAAGGCTGTCAGGTCGGTCCCCATGCGGTCATTGATGGCCACGTAATCCTGGGACCTCATTGCCAGGTAGGCCCCGGTGCCTACCTGACAGGCCATACCCAACTCGGATCGGGCAACCGAATCCATGCCGGGGCCGTTCTGGGAGACGCACCCCAAGACTTCAAATACGCCGGCCAGCCCACTCGACTCCGTATCGGTAACGATAACGTATTTCGGGAACACGTCACCGTGCACCGCTCGAATCGGATGGAAGAAGACACGGTCCTCGGCGACGGAAACTTTCTGATGGCGGGTTCCCATGTCGGACACAACTGTGTTTTGGGTAACCACAATGTCTTGGCCAACGGGGCCTTGTTGGGCGGCCATGTGGTGGTCCATGACCGGGCCTTTATTTCTGGAAGCTGCCTGGTCCACCAATTTTGCCGGATCGGTCGGCTGGCCTTGATGCAAGGGGGAGCAGCCATCTCGCTGGACCTTCCACCCTTCACACTGGCCCGGGACACGAACACCCTCTGCGGCCTCAACCGGGTGGGCTTGCGTCGGGCGGGCATCAGTCCGGAAGACCGCCGGGCCCTCCAACGCTTGTATCACGTGCTCTTCCGGTCGGTCCTCCCGCGGGCCGAGCGACTGCGTCAAACCGCCGCTGAGTTTCCCCAACCGATTTGTCAGGAATTAATCGCCTTTGTGGCCGCATCGACCCGGGGCCTGTGTGCAGATCCAGGTCGCTGGAATGGCTCCAACTCCGACGAAGAAGCCTCGACCGACTGACCCGCCGACTGAACCGTAATCCCAGGGGCTGCCCGAGCGCTGCTGCCGGCCGATCTCTGAGCCTCCCCCCGCCAACGATGGAATTCGCTTACTCACTGGTCCAACTGGCCAACGGCACCACCAGCATACGATCCCTGGCCGAAGGGGAAACCTTCCACCCGGTCA
>CANHYD010000315.1 GCA_947464705.1 Verrucomicrobiota bacterium
AGGCTTCCGTTGCGGCCCGGGAATCCGCAGCTTCTCACCATGCGTTCCCGTGGTTTCACCCTCATCGAACTCCTGGTCGTCATCGCGATCATCGCCATCTTGGCGAGCCTCCTCCTGCCGGCCTTGGCGCGAGCAAAGTCGAAGGCCGGGGGCATGGTGTGCCTGAACAATGCCAAGCAGTTGCAAACGGCGCTTCAGTTGTACACCGACGATCACCAAGACCGGTACGTCAACAACCACGGAGTGGGTGAGACGCGGTCGCGGACCAACACTTGGGCCAACAATGTGATGGATTGGACCGGAAGCGATGGGAACACCAACCTAAATCTCCTTTCCAGCGGGTTGCTCTCGCGGCATTTGGCCAGCACTGCCGTGTTTCGTTGCCCTTCTGATCAATCACGGGCCGACAATGGGTTGCGCATCCGCAGTTACGCGCTCAACGCCCTGGTCGGTGATCCGGGTGAGTTGACCAACCGGTTCAACCCCTCCTATCGGCAGTACTTCAAGGAGTCGGATGTGAGTTCTCCGTCCAAGGTCTTCGCGTTTTTGGACGAGCATCCCGACACCATCAACGATGGGTTTTTCATGAATCGCCTGGAGGAGGCACCCAAGTGGGGCAACTTACCGGCGTCTTATCATTCGGGTGCGGCTTACTTCACCTACTTGGATGGGCATGCCGAGGGACATCGTTGGCAGGTGTCGGGCCCGGAGGGGACCATCCGGTCCAATGTGCGGGGTGGGGCCGGGGGTATCTTCGCAGCCAACCCGACAACAGATTGGGATTGGGTCAAGGCCAGCAGCGGCGAAGCCCGGTGACGGATAGGAGAGGTTACGGCGATTTTCCCATGTCCCCCCTCGTCGGTGACTGATAGGAAAAGCCCCGTATGAATCGAGTTTCGATCGGTTTCCTGGGGGCGGGCAAAATGGCGACCGCATTGGCTCGTGGAGTCATCAGTGCGGGTGTGGTCCCGGCCGAGAGAGTCTTGGCCAGCGACCCGATTCCGGCGGCCCGCTTGGCGTTTGCCCAGGCGACCGGAGCCCGAGTGACCGATCAGAATGCCGAAGTCTTGGCCGGGTCGGACATTGTGGTGGTTGCCGTGAAGCCTGACCAAGTCGTGGGACTCTTCGGCGAGTTGGCATCCCATTGGAACACGGGCCGGCATTTGGTGGTGAGCATTGCGGCCGGGGTTCCCTTGGCTCGTATGGAAGCTGCGGGCCCCAGTGGCCTGCGGGTCATCCGAGTGATGCCCAACACACCGGCACTGGTGGGCGCGAGCGCCTCGGCCTACGCGGTGGGTTCGTCAGCGACCCGGGCCGATGCCGAAGTGGTTCAAGAATTTTTGGGCTCCGTTGGGTTGGCCATGGAAGTGAAGGAGAAGCTGCTCGATGCGGTGACGGGGGTCAGTGGCAGTGGACCCGCCTATGGTTTCCTGATGATTGAGGCCTTGGCAGACGGGGGAGTCGCCGCAGGCTTGCCGCGGGACATCGCCCAGCGTTTGGCGGCGCAGACCTTGCTGGGTGCCGCCAAGATGGTGCTGGAGACCGGGCAACACCCTGGAGCCCTCAAGGACGCTGTTTGCAGTCCGGGTGGCACGACCATCGAGGCCATTCATGCGCTAGAAAAGGGCGGGGTGCGTGCAGCGTTGATCGGAGCGGTTCGAGCGGCGGCCGACAAATCCAAGGCCATGGCCTGAACCGTTTAAACATGAACTCTTCCCTCCCGCCTCCGCATCCTGCTCAAGTCCGCATCCTGTGGTGGACCGTAACGGCCTTGGCGGTGGCGGTCTTGGTCGGGTTGGTAGCTGGGGTGGTTTGGGGTGTGGGTCAAGTGCTCGGGGTTCTGTCACCCGTCCTGTGGCCGTTGGCCTTGGCCGGGGTGCTGGCCTACCTGCTGGATCCGGTGGTTGATTTCATTGAGCGCAGGGGCATTGCACGGGCGAGGGCCATTAGCCTGGTTTTCGTTTCGGCCCTGGTGATCGTGGTCGGACTGTTTGCGAGTGTGGCCCCTCAGATTTACCGGGAAACACGGCAGTTTGCCGAGCGGGTGCCCGACTACAGCCAGAAGTTCCGGTATCAGATGGATTCGTGGGCCACCAACCCACCGGTGTTGGTCCGCAAACTTCTCGAATTGCGGTCAACTTCGGCCGCGGGCGGTGGGGTGACCAATCTCACTCCGCAGTCTACGGCCCAGCCCGCCGAAGTGCCGCCGAGAGAACCCCAATCGCGGATGTCCCTGCAGTCGGCCTCCGCATGGGTGGTGGACCTGATGCCCGCCAGTGGTGCTTGGTTTTTGGGGCAGGTGGGCAAGTTCAGTGGAGGATTGGGCATCCTGGCCGGGCTTTTCCTGGTTCCAGTTTATGCGTTCTATTTCCTTCTCGAGAAGCGTGGCATTGAGCGGGAATGGACCGATTACTTGCCGCTGCGCAATTCGGAGTTCAAGGACGAGTTGGTCTTCATCCTGCGCTCCATCAATGACTACCTGATCGTCTTCTTCCGAAGCCAACTGCTGGTGGCCATGTGCGATGGGCTTCTCTACACGTTGGGATTCCTGATCATCGGGCTGCCGTACGCCTTCATCATTGGCCTCATGGCGACGGTGCTCACCATGATCCCGTTTTTGGGGGCCATCACAACCTGTGTCGCGGCGTTGCTGGTGGGCCTCGCCAGTTCGGGTGATTGGGTGCTTCCTGCCAAGGTGCTCGCGGTGTTTGCTGTGGTCCAGACCTTGGAGGGATTAGTGATTTCTCCGAAGATCATGGGCGATCGTGTCGGTTTGCACCCCTTGACCATCATCATCGCCGTCATGGTCGGAACCACCCTGTTGGGAGGATTGTTGGGCGGCATTCTGGCCATACCCCTGACGGCGGCGCTGCGGGTCTTGATGTTCCGGTATGTCTGGCGGCCCCCAGGTCCGGACAAGGAGGTTGGCGATAGCCGTTCTTTGGCAGATTGAACGGTGGGTCGGTTTTGGTTTCTGACATAGGGTCTTGTGGCTACCGGAACTTCGGTTGGCAAAGCGGGACTCTCGAACCATACTGAACACAATGAACCATTGGGTGTTGTTAATCCTAGCCGGCCTTTGGCTTCCATCAGTGAGCTTGGCCAAGGAGTCCTCACGACCCTCGGCCAGTGCCCCGGCGACCAACACCGTTCCGGCCGTCCATTCGGCCACCCCGGACACGGGGGTTCTGCCTTCCAAGTTCACCGATCCGAAAACGTTGGCTCCGGAGGAGTCCAGCGGTGAGATCGCGCGTTTGGCAGCTCGAATGATCGAACGCTCTCACTTTCTCCGCCGGGAATTCGACGATCGGGTGTCGGAGCGTTTTTTTGAGAGGTTTCTCGAGTCGCTGGATCCGCAGCGCATGTATTTCACGCAGAGCGATTACGAGGAGTTCAGCGCCTACCGCAACCAGTTGGATGACCTGACGCTCCGGCGCGGGGATACCC
>CANHYD010000316.1 GCA_947464705.1 Verrucomicrobiota bacterium
AACGCCCCAATAGAGAAGAATGCTGTTCCACCAGGACCGGGAACGGGTGACTCCCCAGATGTCGTTGAAGGCGGCTTCGATGGTCCGCATCAGGGAAATGGCGGCAAAGACCAAGCCGATCATGGCCGTGACGCCGATGGTGCCGAATCGGATATTGGAGACGTAGCTGACGATATTGGTGACCACTGCTTCCCGCGAAGCGTCGGCCCCCTGTTGACCCGACAAGCCCAACGTCGGAGCCACATGTTGGACCAACTGAGAAATCCAATGATCGATGGCGTTCTTGGCGTTCGAAATCTGGAAGATTGCCAACATACTGACCGAGACCGCCAGCAATGGGACGAGGGCCATCAGCGTGGTGTAGGCCAGTGCCGAGGCCCGGACTTGGCAGCGGTTCTTCCAGAAGAATCGGACCACCAAAGCCCAGAAGTGGGTGAACTTGTGGAACGCAGACAGGGACTCGGGATCCGGATGGGCCGGTACACCGTCGCGGAAGGTGGCCGCGACATCAGCCTGGATTTGTTGGAGACGCGAGGGCTTCGGCACGTGTTAACCGTACTCGGACTTCGGGGGTTTCGGCAACCCTCCAGACCGCCCACTCGAGAGGTAAGCCCACCGGCCGAGTGGGCCTAGCTGGGCGATCTCACGGGGACGGGGACCGCCGGGTCCTCGGGTTTCAGAGGTCCCCGCAGCATTGATTGTGAGCTCCTGGGGCATCCAGGTGTTCTTCCGAGCAACACGCGTTGGGCTCGGATTCTCCCTTGGAGGGAGCGGCCATCATTCGTTTGAGGAAGAGGCTCAACACCGAGACATCGGCCGGGGTGACTCCGCTGATGCGGCCGGCCTGGCCTAGGGAGGCGGGACGAAGGGACTGGAGCTTCGAGCGGGCTTCGATCCGCAGGCTGGGGACCTGACCATAGTCCAAGGTGGACGGGATGCGTTGGTCTTCCCAGAGACGCTGGCGATCAACCTCGGCTTCTTGGCGGTCGATATAGCCGGCATACTTCAGGGTGATTTGAACCTGGAGGGTGACTTCTTCGGGCAAATCGGCCCGGAGACCGGGCAGGGAGCGATACTCCATTTCCGGCCTCTTGAGCAGGTCGGACAGGAGATCCTGGCCATGTCGAGTGGTCTGAAGGCGGTGAACCTCCTCCTGAATCGCCTGAAGCTTGGAGGAGAATTGTTCAAAGTGCCGTTGGGGGAGCAAACCGATGTCCCGGGCGATGGGACTGAGGCGTTGGTCGGCATTGTCCTGACGCAGGAGGAGGCGGTATTCGGCTCGGCTGGTGAACATCCGGTAGGGCTCCAGGGTGCCTTTGGTGACCAGATCGTCGATGAGAACACCGATATAGGCCTGATCGCGTCGTAGGACGATCGGGTCTTTGGCTTGAACCCGGCGGGCGGCATTGATGCCGGCCATGATTCCTTGCGCGGCTGCTTCCTCATAACCGGACGTGCCATTGATTTGCCCTGCCAGGAAGAGATTCTGGCAGCAGCGGGTTTCCAGGCTCGGAAAGAGTTGGGTGGGATCCGAGAAGTCGTACTCGACCGCGTAAGCAGGCCGAAGGATCTCCGCCTGTTCGCATCCAACGATGGAACGGACCATTTCGACCTGAACCTCGAAGGGGAGGCAGGTGGAGAAGCCATTGACGTAGATTTCATCGGTCGCGATCCCTTCTGGCTCCAAGAAGATCTGATGCTTGGGTTTGTCGGCAAATCGGACGAACTTATCCTCGATGCTCGGACAATAGCGGGGTCCGACGCCTTCAATGACTCCGGAATACATCGGGGACTTGTGGAGGTTCCGGAGGATGATCTCCCGGGTACGGTCGGAGGTGTGGGTAATGTAACAGGGTTCCTGACCGCCATGTCGGGCCAAGATGGATCCGGCAGGGTAGGGGCCTGTTTGGGAAGCGGAACTCCCGGCGCGATGTTCCACGTGGAACAAAGGATCGTTCCAGAGGTCGTCCTTCCAATAGGTGAACCAAGGAACCGGTTCATCTCCATGCTGGGGCTCTGTTCGGGTAAAATCGATGGACTGCCGCACCAAGCGAGGCGGGGTTCCTGTCTTCAGCCGACCCAAACGGAGTCCAATCTCAGCCAAGGACCCGGACAGACCGGTGGCCGCGGATTCGCCGGCCCGACCACCGGACTGTTGATTGGCCCCGATGTGCATGAGACCCCGCAGGAACGTTCCGGTGGTCACCACGACCGTTTCAGCGAGGAATTGGACGTCCAGAGCCGTCTGTACCCCATAAACCTGACCATCCCGATGGAGCAGACTCACGGTCTGGCCTTGTTTGCAGTCCAATAGCGGTTGTCGCTCGCAAACCCACTTCAAACGGAATTGGTAGGCCTTCTTATCGCATTGGGCCCGAGGAGCCCAGACAGACGGCCCCTTCTTGGTGTTCAACATCCGGAATTGAAGCCCGCAGAGGTCGGTGGTCTTGCCCATCTCTCCACCCAGAGCGTCGATTTCCCGAGCCAAGTGGCCCTTGGCAAGGCCTCCAACCGCCGGATTGCAGGACATTTGACCGATGGTATCCAGATTGATGGTCAGAAGGAGGGTCTTGCAGCCCATTCGAGAGGCCGCCAATGCCGCTTCGACCCCGGCATGGCCGGCGCCCACCACAATGACATCATACCGCTTTGGATAGACGAACATGCCGTGAGGGTATTGATTCCTGATCAATCAGCAATCCTGCGTAGAACTCTCGAGTAACTCCACGTGAGCTCGTTTTAATCACCCGACCAATCCGGCGGGCCCCAACGTCGTAACGGCCTCGCGCCGAAAGGGGGGTAGGGAGCCGGATGGATGCAATAGTACCGGCGACCAGTGCGGCAATGACCACGCCACGGCTGCTTGAGCGGCTGTACGGCAGTGAGTGTGGAGCCTAGCCGGAGTCGGGCCGAGCGGCAGTGGTTAGAACCCAATGTTCCACGTGGAACACGCCTCCGATAGGGGCTTGAAGCGGATATTGGCGGATATCCCCGTCGAAGAGGACCTTACGATGGAGGAAGCTGCAAAAGCAGAGTATGCATCGGTGATGAAGGCTCGAATGGTAAGAACGATTCATAAATAACGATAACGGTATTAAAAATAGCCCATTTATGCCTCAACGATCCAGTCCGATGGGTCGTGCTGGCTGCGCCTTCTTCCGCAAGAGCGTCGTTATTAGTTCGTTACGGGCCTCATCACGCCTGGAGCCTCGCTCCAGTGTCGTCTTGTGAAAGAATCCGTCACCTCATCCCGTTCCTCCCCATTGCATCGTCCCGTATCGGCAGTTGTAGGCCTCCCAATGTCGTTCGACGGACCCCGAGGTAGGGACCGATCTCCGAGCGGTCCGGCACTGCCGACGTGGCGCTTTCGGAGAAATCGCCCTACCCCCGGAGGTGCGTGGGTGAGGTGGCGTTTATTGCGGGAATCCAGAATGTGGCCCG
>CANHYD010000317.1 GCA_947464705.1 Verrucomicrobiota bacterium
CCCGAGTCCCTCGGGCCGCCCACACACCGTGCCCAGCAGCCCAGGAATCGGGCCGCCACCAGCCAGGTGCTGGAGATTGGAATGATGGTCGGCCCAGGCGTACGTTCTTGGGGAGGACCGTGGGACACGGTCCCTATCGGTCTTGGGACACTCGGACAAAGCGGAATTCTTTGGCGCAGCCGTCGAGGAAGCAGACGACCAGGCGGTGCAGGTCACGCTTGGCGGCGTTGAGCTTCCAAGCCAGGGGCCAGAGGACCAATAGGGTCAACCACGGCCAGAATCTCAACGGGTTGGTAGCGATGGACTCCGGGAAGGGCAGGCGGCTCAACACTCCGATGAAGACCAACAGGGTGCCGGCTACCGTTGCGAAGATCACCCGGGCAAAGGAACTCCATTCCGAATGCAGCCGGCAGCGCAGCATCCGACGCCCGCCTGCGTGGAATTCGACCGCTGTGAGCAATTGCAAACGGGCCCAGCGGGATCCGTAGATTTCGACGTCAAAGGGGCTCCAGCCTGCGTCGGGCTTGTTCTGCCAGCCCAGCGAATCCAAACGCTCCAGGACGTGGGCGAGGAAGGTCATCCGGTCGAGTCCGTGTTCGGCCCAGTAGAGCAGGTGGTCCAGGGCTCCGGTGCGATCGGCAAGGCTGAGCGAGTCGAGCGTTTCACGGGCGCTCAAGGGTGTTTGGCTCCCGAGAAGGTTGCCGCGATGCCGAGCCCATCCGCGCACGATGGGTTGCAAGAAAAAGAGGAGGGTCACCAGCGGCCGTGACCAGAAGCGCGATTTGCTGGTCGGGATTTCGGCTTGGATCGCCGCCGTCACACAAAGGCCGAGAGAAAAGAGCAGGCTGGCCACACCCAGCGTCCAGACGAAGGGAATCACGGCGCTGACCACCAACAGGGGGAGGGTGAACAGGACGTGGAACTCGAGGCTCGTGCCTACGACCAGGGTCAGGCTTGCGTCCCGGGTGTAGATGCTTTGGAAGGGGGCGCTGCCGAAGATGCCGTGGTAAATCACCGGCCTCCGCGTTTCCACGCCGATCTTGGCGGCCGTGTAAATGCGGCCGTGCCACATGGATCCGCCGAAGCGGTTGAAATTCTCGGGGTGACGGCGCTCAAGCAGGGATTCGGCTTCGCCGTAGCCGGTCTGCTGTTTGAGGTAGGCGGCGATGGTGTTGCGCCGGTAGTGCCAGACAAAACCTGCGGAGCTAAACCCGATCTGGTAGCCGCGCTGCTGGAGTCTCCAGCAAATGTCCACATCATCGCCGGCCTTGCGGTAAATGGGATTGAAGCTGCCGATCTCCCGCAATGCCCATCGGTAGAACGCCATGTTGCAGCCGGGAATGTGCTCGGCGATGCGGTCGTTGAGCATCACGTGGGCGGGGCCACCGGGCGAAACCATCACCGATGCGGCCGTGGGGGAGTCGTCCGGAGGCAGGAGGTTGTGGCCGCCGATGCCGGTGAATCGGGAACGCAGGAGGTCGCCGACAAGGAAGAAGAGCCAGTCTTCGTCGGCTCGGCAGTCGGAATCGGTGAAGGCAACGATGGTGCCTGTCGCCGCTTCGATGCCGGTGTTGCGGGCGGCGCTCAGGCCAAGGTTCTTGGGGTGCCGGAGGCTGACAATGCCGGGGAAGAGGGCGGCGATGGACGGGGTGGCATCGGTCGAGCCGTCGTCCACCAAGATGACCTCGTAGTCGGGGTAATTCAGGTGTTCGAGCGACTGCAGGCAGGTCTTGAGCGTGGTGGCTCCGTTGTAGCTGGCGATGACCACCGAGACCCGAGGGGTGGCCGGGAGCGGAAAATACGGGGCGATGGCGAACTGCCGACGTACCGTCTCAAAGGCGGGTTTCGGGGTGCGGTCCGAACGGGTTAATCCGAAGGCCCAATCGTCGATGAGCTTTCCGCCATTCCACCACTCGTCGGTGTAGGCGTATACCACCACACCGGCGCAGCCGTTGCGGAAGGAACTCTCGATCTTCCAGTGGAGCACTTCCGATTGCCGGGTTTCGCCTTCCCGAATCGTGTCGATCCCGATTTCTCCCAGGATGAGCGGTCGGGTGTCCGACAACATCTGCAAGCGCGCCAGGTAGTTCTCAAAGGGTTGCCGGTCGTGCAGGTAGACGTTGAAGCACAGGAAGTCGGCCGACTCGGCTTGCAGGAACTCTGTGGTGGGGAAATTGCCGAAGGTGCACAGCAACTCCGGGTCTTCGGCTTTGGCGGCCCGGATCAATTCGTCGAGGAACGCGGCCACGGCGGCGGCGCCACTCCAACGGACGATGTCGGCGGGAATTTCGTTGGCGACGCTGAGGGCGAAGACCGCTGGATGTCCGGCGCAACGACGGGCGGCGTCACGAACCAGTTTTACCAGTTCGCGGCGCGCCTCAGCGGAGTCGAGGAAGCACTGCTGGCGATTCCACGGCACATCGACCAGAAGTTTGAGGCCGTGCTCATGGGCTAGGTCGAGGAACCACCGCGGGGGCACGTGATACACCCGCAGCAGGTTGGACCCGAGCGTGACGATCTGCGTGAAGTCTCTGCGGGTGGCCTCGGGAGTGGCGAAGGTCAGGCCGTCGTTGCTCGGAACCAATGGACCGTAGGTGACGCCCTTGGCGTGGAACTTCACCGGCCCGAGCCGGAAGCCCTTTCCGTCCACCGTGACCCGAGTTCGAGATGTTGCAGGGGCGACGTTCACCGTGGCCGTACCCGACTGACGCAGGGGTGACGGAACTAGCGGTGAGGATTGCCGGGCCGTCTGCGGAACGGAAGCCCCAAACCGAAGGGGTTCTAGGTTGCCGCCCTCTGTGAGATGACCTTCGTTTTCTGCCGGGGACGTAGGCGCAGTGCGAGCGAGTTTGCCAGGTGTCGCACCAGGCGTCTCAACACCCTCGGGAACATCCGTAGATGGAAACTCCCCAACTAGAGCGCCGCCGCACCCAAATAAAGCGCCAGCCGGGGACTTGGGTTGTTTATCGAAATCCACAGAAGAACTCGCTATCGGAGGTCGAGTGACGTCTCCGATGGCAGATCTGGTTATGACCCCATTGACCCCATTGACCAAACCACTGGGGAGCTCGGCGACTTGGATGCGTTTTTTGTGAACCTCCGGCGGAGCGACGGAACCGGGTTCCAAGTCCAGGTCGGGAGGTTTCATTGAGTCTTCGGGTCGGGAGCCCATCTGGGATCCACTCACAACCCGACGCCCCCTTCCAACCCTTCATTCAACCCGACCCTGATTCCTTTACCCGTCAAAATCGTATTCCCATCATTCACCAACATCGGACCCGCTGCGTCCTCATGCCCCCCACATTCCAGTCCAAAGCCCATCGGCAGGTACCATATCGGTAGGGATGAGACCGGTAGGGATGAGACCGGTAGGGATGAGACCGGTAGGGATGAGACCGGTAGGGACCGTGTCCCACGGTCCTCCTCGAACGCTCCCGAG
>CANHYD010000318.1 GCA_947464705.1 Verrucomicrobiota bacterium
GCCTTTTCACCAACCAAATGCGCGAGAAGGTCGGCGTGATGTTCGGCAGCCCCGAGACCACTCCGGGCGGCAAGGCCCTAAAGTTCTACGCCAGCGTCCGCATCGATATCCGCCGCAAGGAAGCGATCAAAGATGGCTCCGGCGCAACCGTCGGCAACCATGTGAAGGTGAAGATCGTGAAGAACAAGGTCGCCCCCCCGTTTGCCGAGGCGGAGTTCGACATCCTCTTCAATCACGGTATCGATAAGGAGGGCTCGCTCCTCGATGTGGCTCTCGACGCGGGGACTGTCGACAAGAAGGGCGCCTGGATTCAGTTCCAGGGTGAACTCATCGGTCAGGGCAAGGATGCCGCCCGCAGGACGCTGGCTGAGAAACCCGAATTGGCGAAGAAGATCCAAGAAGCCACCTTAGCCAAGCGCCTGGCCGAGCTCACGGCCGCCACCACTCCGAACGCTCCGGCCGCTCCGAGTGCCTCCGCGACGCCTTCGGCCGCCCGATAAGCCCCAGGCCGGCGCAGCGCAGGTGATTCTGAATAGGCTAACCTGCCCGCCGGTTTCTATCCGTCGGTTCCTATCCGTCGGATTGACTGAGTTCAACCCAAGTCCCGCCCGATGATTCGGGCGGGCTTCGGCTGCCGAGGGGCATTAAGACCGACAACCACTCACGTCTGAGGGGCAAGCGGAGGCAGAGCGGCCTTGAGTTTCTGAAGTGCCAAGAAAGCCGCGTTGCTCTCCGCCGCCTTCTTGCTACGCCCTACGCCGCGCGCCAACTCCACGCCGCCGTGCAACACGGAGCACCGGAAGGTTCGATCATGATCCGGGCCCTCGGTTTCAAGCAACTCGTAGCGGGGTGCCTCGGGCGAGCGGGCCTGCAAGTGCTCCTGAAGGTCTCCCTTGGGGTTTTCGAGATTGGGCAAGTCCACCATCTCGGCTCCCCCCTCTCGGATGAGGTCCATCAACCGCTGGCGAGCAGTCTCGAACCCGGCGTCCACATAGACCGCGCCGATGATCGCCTCAAAGGCATCGGCCAAGGTCGAGCTCCGGGATCGCCCACCGGTGGAATTTTCACCACGGCTGAGGATGACATGCTTCCCCAACTGAAGACGCCGCGCCTGCCCTGCCAGCGACGTTCGATTCACCAACTGAGCCCGCGCCTGGGTCAATGCCCCTTCACCCAGCCCTGGAAAGCGGTGATAGAGCTCAGAAGTGATGGCCAACTGGATCACCGCATCCCCCAAGAACTCCAACCGCTGGTTGTGGTTCTGCCCACCACCCTCCTCATGCGCCACGGACGGATGCGTCAACGCTAGGGACAGGAGCGATGGATCGTGAAAACGGTACCCAAGAGCGACTTGGAGATCTTCGAGAGCGGACATGGGAATCGGAGGATGACTGCAGGCGGAACCACGGACGAACTGGCGGCAAGGATTCAGAGCGGACCCAGGGAGGGAATCTCACTCGGTGCGTTGAAAGGTTCTTCCGTCGGCTCCGGGGACACGGATGCGACGGCCGGAGCCTCATCGGGCAACCCGTGCTCCAGAAGGTTGGCCACATCACACTGAACGACCGCCAATTGATTCAATTGGAGATCGGGATCGGCAATGGTGAACAAGTCTCCCGACTTCGGATGTTCATAGATGAAAATCCGGCGCCCGTTGTCCCGCGACTGTCCCTTGACCCGCAAGATGCGCTTGCGCTCCAGCATCACCGCCAAAATGTAGGCCGCGGCCGCATGCCGCTCTTCGTGCCGTTCGAGAAGCTTCCTGAGCAGCGATTCGGCGTCATCCTTGCGGATGGCGTCCGGGGGCACCGGAGGCGGGGCTTCATACACACCCTTCCAATGGGAGACCAAGTTGGCCTTGGCGAGGAGTTCCGCAGCGGATTCCTTGAAGGCTTCCACGCAAAGGTCCATCCGTTCAAAGCCCGCCTTCGTATCGAGAAGCAGGGTGTGATAAGTCTCACCATCATGAAACTGCCGCCCGGATAGCCGGCAGGCGTGCGCCCGCGACTGGATGTGCCATTCAATCATCGATTCAAGACCCCGAGTATCGGGCGGCCCTTCCATGGTGCAACAGGCTTTTGCACCCGTTGCTGGAGCCCGAAGGTGTGCGGAGGAAACCACCCCAACAAACCCCTCTGCCCCGCGATCTCACAATGACGGCCACGGCCCAGCGCCAGCCACCGAAGGATCTCAAAGGCGCGCGACGAGCAATTGCTCCTGAAAGACCATCTCTTTGGGCAGGTGCGTGTAGAGCTTCATGAATAACTCGTCCGTCGACAGCAGGTCTCGACGCCATTCCTCCGGGTCCATGCGCTGCAACTGGGCGAAGCGATCCCGGGTGAATCCCTCGAGGCCTTCCGTGTCGAAATCTTCATAGCGCGGAACCCATCCCAGCGCGGTCTCCACCGCACCGGCCCTGCCGGCGCAGCGATCCAAGACCCACTTGAGGACGCGCATGTTCTCTCCGAATCCCGGCCACAGGAATCGACCCGCCTCATCCTTGCGGAACCAGTTGACGTGAAAAATGCGGGGCGGTTCGGTGAGTTTCTTGCGCATGTCCAACCAGTGCCGGAAGTACCGCCCCATGTTGTAGCCGCAGAACGGCAGCATGGCCATCGGGTCGCGTCGAACCTGACCGACAGTGCCTGCGGCCGCCGCGGTCATTTCGCTCCCCATCGTCGCACCCAGAAAGACCCCGTGGCTCCAGTTGAATGCCTCAAAGACCAGAGGCACGACGCTCGCTCGACGCCCCCCGAAGATGATGGCGGAGATCGGGACTCCCTGGGGATCGAGCGCCTCAGGAGCCATGGCCGGGTTGTTGGTGGCCGGCGCGGTGAATCGCGAGTTGGGGTGTGCCGCCTTCTCTTTGGAGGCTGGCGTCCAAGGGTTTCCCTTCCAGTCCAGACACTCGGCCGGAGGCGGGTCATCGTGCCCTTCCCACCACACCGTGCCGTCCGGTTTGAGCGCCACGTTAGTGTAGATCGTGTCCCGTGCGATGGTCGCCATCGCGTTGGGGTTGGTCTTGGCATTGGTGCCCGGCGCCACCCCGAAGTAGCCCGCCTCGGGATTAATGGCCCATAGGCGTCCATCCGGACCGGGCCGCATCCAGGCGATGTCATCGCCCACGGTCCCTATCTTCCAGCCCTGAAACCGCTCCGGCGGAATCATCATGGCGAAGTTGGTTTTGCCGCAGGCGCTTGGGAAGGCTGCCGCGACGTAGCGCCGTTCGCCCTCGGGAGACTCGACCGCCAAAATCAGCATGTGCTCCGCCAACCACCCCTGCCGCCGACCCAGGTAGGACCCGATGCGCAACGCCAAACATTTCTTCCCGAGCAACACATTGCCCCCATAGCCCGACCCGACCGAAATGATCTCGTTAGTCTCCGGAAAATGGCAGATGAAGCGGCGGTCCGGATGGCCATCGAGGAGACAATGAA
>CANHYD010000319.1 GCA_947464705.1 Verrucomicrobiota bacterium
CGAGATCTCGCTCCAAATCCTTGCCATACCAGGCATCCCATCGATCGATGACCAGGAGCGTTTCTGGCCGCCATTCGCGGAGATAGCGGCGTCGGGCCTCATCGAAGGCGGCCCCGTCGTCGCGTCCCGGGAAAAGCGGGCTGCCCTCATTCACAAATAGGGCTGGGATGCCATTGCCTGCGCTCAGGAAAGCAACCGGCACCTGGCGTTCGCGGCACAGGTCCTCGATCACCTTCGAGTACATCAGCGCATGGGAGCTGCCGATGACCACGACCCGGGGCGTAACCGAGTCTCCCGAAGTACGGAGCCCGCCCGTGCGCCACGGTTCCGGAGGCCGGTCGGCCGGGGGAACAGGGATACGGCAACCCCAGTAGCGTGGGGACTCGCTCCAGCGAGGATCCTGCGGCGTCGAGCAATCGTAGAGGCGACCCGAAAAAGTCATGGGCTCGAAGCGCTGGTCCGGATCCACCCCGGAATGCCGACGCCAGGACAGTACGCAGAGAACCGTCGTGAGGGCCATTCCACCGGCGAGCCACGCCAGGCGCTTCGGGCGGCTTCGGCTGCCATCCCGCAAGGGCTTTTCGACCCAGCGATAAGCCGCATAGGCCGCTCCCACGCTCAGAATGCCTCCGGCCACGGCGCCGGTGGCCTCCGGCAGGTTGCGGTAGTTGGCCAGGAGTCGGCCCAGCACGATCAGCGGCCAATGCCAGAGGTAGAGCGAGTAGGACATCAAGCCCAGTCCGACCAGTGCTGGCCACGACAGTGCCCGGGTCAGAGAATGGGTGGGGTCTCGGAGGCTGACCAGCACACTGGCCGTGCCCACGGTGGGGATCAGGGCCATGGCCCCGAGCGACGAATCGGCATGAGGCACCGCCACCAGGCTAACCAGGACAAGGGCCAGGCCGATCCAACCGGTGGCCCGTGGCAGTCGCTGGGCGATGGGCGACGACCGTGCCCAGTGCGCCGCGGCCGCACCCAGCAGCAGTTCCCAGGCGCGGGTGGGCAACAGGTAGAAGGTGCCCGACGTATGGTGCCGCGAACCGTGGGTCCAGAGGGCCAAACTCAGGACGGCGGGTACCGCGAGGCTGCCGAGGTTCATCCAGCGTTTTCGGTGCAGCAGGAATAAATAGGCAGGAAAGAAGAGGTAGAATTGCTCCTCGATGCCCAAGCTCCAGAAGTGGGTCAGCGGAGCACTTTCGGCGGCATCCCCCCAGTAGCTCCCGAGGTGCTTCCACACGAAGAGATTGGAGAGGTTGGCGAGCGTGAAGAGGCCGTGCAGCCCCGGCTGAATGGCGGCATTGGGGGGCAGGCAGAGATTCCAGAGCACCAGCGTGACGCAGAGCGTCAAAGTGGCGTTGGGTAGGAGTCGCAAGACCCGACGCAGGTAAAATTCACGGAAGGAAAACCGGCCCGACTCGAGGTCGGTGGAGACGATTCCGTGGATCAGAAAGCCCGAGAGGACAAAGAAGGCATCCACCCCCAGGAACCCGCCGGGCAGCAACGGCGGATGCAGGTGAAAGAGCCACACCCCTAGGACGGCGATGCCCCGGAGGCCGTCGAGGGCCGCATTGTAGCCGGGCTTGCGCGGGGTGTCGGGCATGGGCGGAGGTCTCTGGGAGAATGGGGGGCGTCGAACCCGTCACCGTCCCTTGCGGTCCCGGCGCTGCAGTTCGCGCAGTGGCCGCCAACCGATTCGGACGATTTTTTCGCGCTCCACGAGGGCCTTGAGATCCGGATCGCGGGTGAAGGCCTCGAATTCCTCGGTGCGGGTTTTCCAACTGCCGGTGATGGCCTTCAATTCATCGGTGGCCATGCCGGCGTGGATGTACAGTTCGGTGACGCCGGGCTTGAGGCTTGCCAGCTTGCGCATCCAGTAGCCTTTGACGTCTTTGGGCTCGTCTTGCAGGTCCTCGTACACGAAGTCGTCGGGGAACACGATGCCTTGGGCGGCAAAGGCTGCGCGCTGGGTGGGGCCTCCCATTTTGGCCAGAGTGGCTTGCGAGGCCATGCGGACGGGTAAGTCAAATTCCACGGCAAGTTTCAGGTATTGCTCCGCGTAGGCGGCATTGAGTTGGAGGGTGCCCATGTGGGAGTCGAGGTGGGTCACATCAACGCCCGCCGCCAAGGCTTTTCGGACCTGAGCCCGAGCCTCGATGTAGGCCTCCTGCGGTGTGCCCTTGGCATAGACTTGTTGCACGGCCTGCCACAGGTAGCCATCGGGGTCGATGAGGCCCGGAACTTCGGTGCGCGGGGCAACCGGGCCCCAGCGGTAGAAGCGCCATTCTGAGGTCTGGGCCAGGTGCAGGCCGAAGTCCTTCTCGGGGTGTTTCTTGGCGTAGTCCACCATCTCCGGGAACCAGGGGCAGGGAACCATCAGGGTCGCACTGGTCATCAGGCCCTTCTCCAGGCATTCGATGGTGGCTAGGTTGGCCGTGTGGCACATCCCGCAGTCGTCGCCGTTGATGATGAGGAGCTTGGTATCGGCCGGGTAGCCCAGGCGGACGGCCAGCGGGGTTTCGGTCCGAGCAGAGGTGTCAGCCCCGGACAATCCGCAGGCCAGCCCGAGCATCGCAGTGAGGGAGTGGATCCAGCGCATGATCCAGAGGTCGTACCCGGGTCGGCCCGGTTAGAACAGCGCATTTGCCGGCTGATCCTTCGCCACCATCTCGGTGGTGCGCTCCGGTCAGCCCCCCGGCGCTTCAAGGGTTTCGACCATGGACCGAGCCGTAGCAATCCAGATCGACAGTTGGCTGATGCGGGCCAAGCGGTTCGGTCGGCTGAGGATGATGCAGTCGGCCCGGCCTTCGATGCGCCATCCGGGATGCGCCCGGACCCATGACTCGAGGACCTCGGCGAACGGACCGCTCGGCTGGGTTGTCGGGCCCTCCCACAGGCTACGGCGTTTGCCAATGCGGAATGGAGCTTCGTCCAGTCCCGGGATCCACAGAGCGATGAACGTCTCCACCGGGATGGGGTCGGAAACCTCGGGTGAGCCGGTGCCGGTCTCCCAAGTGCCCACAGGGGCTTCGGTGTGGTACTGGAGATAGTGTTCGCCGCGGTCTCCGATGAGCACGGTGGCCGTACCGATCGTGCCTGAGAGCAATTCCATGGGATGCTCATGGCCCGGGATTGGGATCGTGGGTGCATGGCCTGAATACAAAGATCGGAGGCCCAGTTCCCGGCCCGCCTGGACCCAGGCATTGCCCCGATTCCGGGTTGCTTTCAGCCAGGCCAGCCAGCCGGCGAAGAGGAACAGGCCGACGGAGAACCCGATCATCGTGCCCCGGTTTGGATTCAGAAGGTAGCCCATCGCGAGCGATCCTCCCACCAGTGGCAGGAAGGCGAGAA
>CANHYD010000320.1 GCA_947464705.1 Verrucomicrobiota bacterium
CGAATGGACCGGCGCTTGACCACGGCGATGGCCGCCGAACCCAGAACTCCCCGCGACATCCGCCTGCTGCTCAGGCCTCAGACCCCACCGGGCCTATTGATTTCAGTGCTCCGCCAATTCAGCGGCCCCATCCACCGCACCGAGACGGCCTTCGGCATCTTTCTGGGTGGCAAGACCCGTCCGGGGCGGATCTTGGAGATGGCGCGATCCGAGGCGGTGCTGTGGATCGAGCCCGCGGGCCGAATGAAGCTGGTGGACGAGGTCGCCACCGAGATCCTGATGGGCGATGACGGCACCCCAGGCAAACCCGCCCAAGTCCAGAAATTGGGCTTCGATGGAAGCGGGGTCACGGTGGCCGTCGCTGACTCCGGCCTCGACACGGGGGAATCCGAGACCATGCACCAGGATCTCAACGGACGGGTGGATGCCTTCTTCGCCTACGGTGGCCTGGAGGACGCCTCCGACGAACACAGCCACGGGACGCACTGTGCCGGAATCGTGGCCGGCAGTGGTGCCATCGGTACCCAAGATGACAACGGTTACCTCTGGGGCTTGGGTGTGGCTCCCGGAGCGCACCTGGTGGCCCAGCGACTTTTTGACGGAGCCGGCGACTACTACGCGCCGCCCAGCTATGAAGCGTTGACCCGAGACGCCGTCCGCAGCGGCGCCTACGTGGGATCCAACTCTTGGGGCGACGACACGCAAGGACGCTACGACCTCAGTGCCGCCGAATTCGACGCGCTGGTGCGGGACGCCGATGCACAGACTCCCGGGGAACAGCCCTACATTCTCGAATTCAGCGCCGGCAATTCAGGGCCCGGCGAGCAGACCATCGGTTCACCGGCCGTGGCCAAGAACGTGATCGCCACTGGCGCCTGCCAGAACGACCGCTTCGATCTGGCGCTTTACGCAGAGGGGGCCGAAACCATGGCTGATTTCTCCAGCCGCGGTCCGGCTGAAGACGGCCGTATCAAACCCGACATCACCGCACCCGGCACCTGGATCGCCTCGCTCAAAAGCCAGTTCGCCAGCGATGCCAATGCCTGGCTCGGGATCGACGAGAATTACCTGTTCCAGGGCGGCACCTCCCAGGCGGGCCCGCATGTGAGCGGTGCCTGTGCAGTATTCGTGCAATGGTACCGCGAGACCCAGGGCGGGCTGACTCCGTCTCCGGCTTTGGTAAAGGCTTCGCTCATCAATTCGGCCGTGGACATGACTTCAGCCGAGGTGCCCGTGGACACCGACGACGAAGAGGCCGGTACCATGCTGGTGGTCGGCGGCACGCCCCCGGTTCCCAACAATGACGAGGGATGGGGGCGTTGCGATGTGGCCGCACTCATCACCGGGGAGCGCCGCTTCAATTTCACCGACCAGGGCCTCGGGCTGAAAACGGGAGCCGTCTCGGAAAAACGACTCATCGTGGGAGCTGACGATGCGCTGAAGGTCACCCTCGCCTACACCGATGTTCCGGGACTGCCCGCCGCCATCCCGGCCTTGGTCAATGATCTGGACCTGGAAGTAATCTCCCCCGATGGGCGCGTCTTCCGAGGCAACGCCTTCCTCGACGGCGAGTCTGTAGCCGACACGGCCGAAGGCGACCGGATCAACAACGTCGAGGGCATTTGGATCAGCAATCCCGCTGCTGGCGAATGGGTCCTCCGAGTCCGGGCCCAACGCGTGCTCCAGGATGTCCACGGTCGGACCAATGGCGCGCCCGAGCAGGACTTTGCCCTGGTGGCCTCCGGCCAAATCCCCTTCCCCGGCGAGGGTGTGGTCTCGTGGAATCAGGAAACCTATCCGGCCCCGTCGGTCGCCCAGATTCGACTGGTGGACATCGATTTGCGCAATCAGGCCAGCGCCACGGTCACCGTCGCCTCCGATTCGCAGCCAGCACCGCTGACCCTCACCCTGCTGCGCAGCGGTTCGGGCGGCACCTTCACCGGGGCCGTGTCGCTGGCCACGTCACCGAAGGCGGACAGCCTAATGGTAGCCAATGGAAACACGCTGACTCTGTCGTACACCGACGCCTCGCCGGCTGGCCTCCGCACCCGGACCGCCACCATCGACCTGGACCCGCCTGTGCTCGACTCCGTGCGGGCCATCCAGCGTTTCGGTCGGACCAGCCTGCGTTTCAACGCCAGCGAACCAGTGAAATCGGTGGCGGTCATCAACCCCATCAACGGGCCCGCATTCACCGTGACCAACGCCTACTTCCGCACCTCACCGGAGCTGTTCCTGCCGGAGTTGGTGCCGGACCAGATTTATCGTTACTTCGTCGTGGCGACGGACGGAGCGGGCAATGTTCAGACCAACGACAACGCGGGGCGGTACTACTTCTTCACCGCGACCCGGCCGGCTAAGGCTCTCCTGCTGTATTCGCCCGAGACGACCTTCGAGCAACTGAACCTGCCCTTCCCCGGCCTCGAACACTGGACCCAACCCCTCGACGCCCTCGGCATCGATTACGAGGTGTGGAACTTCGCCGAGACCAACACGGTGCCTTCCGCCGCCCTGCTCTCCGGATACCGCGTGGTGATCTGGCGACCCGAAGATCTGGCCACCCTACCCGCGGGCTTGGCCTCCGGGCTGTCGACCTACGTTGCCAGTGGGGGAGCGCTCTTCGTGGCATCCTCCGAGGTCTTGAGCCGATTGTCCCCGGCAGAGCAGTCGTTCCGCACCAACGTGCTGCACGTGGCCGACTTCACCGAGGATGTGGGAGCTACCCTCGCCAACGGCATCAACGGGGATCCCATCAGCGGCGGTCTGGCCATCGGTCTGGATTATCAGGAGTTTCCGGACCTGGGGTCGCTGCTCGACTTTTCGACCTTCCCGGATGCCCTGCGGCCAACGGCTGACGCAGCCTCCATCCTCACCCAAGACGAGGGGCGGATCATCGGCCTGCGCTATCCGCGCACCGGCAATGACAGCCAGGGACGGGTGGTCTTCCTGTCCATCCCATGGGAATCCCTCCCAACGGAGGCGGAGGCCCCGGACAACAAAGGCACCGTGCTCGGCCGAGCTCTGGACTTCCTGGTGCCAGGATTGCGCGGGGGCTCCACGGTGACCTTCCACCAACCGGCCTACACGCTGCCCTCGGCCGCCATGATCGAGGTGAACGACGCAGCCCGTTCGGGGCAAAAACGAATCACCCTGCAACTCAGCAGCACCTCCGATCCAACGGGGTTGGAGTTACCCCTGGTCGAGACCCCATTGAAGGGCGTATTTCGAGGCCGAGTCACCCTAGGCACCACGGCGACGGACGCCAACTCCACTCTCCTCCGCTGCGCCCACGGGGATTTCCTCCTCGCTTCATACAACAATGACTCCGGAGTCGCCCTGTCGGCCC
>CANHYD010000321.1 GCA_947464705.1 Verrucomicrobiota bacterium
TCATCGAACTCCACAATTCGGGTTCGCTGCCTGCGGATGTTTCAGGTTTTCAATTCACGGGCATCCAGTTTCGTTTCCCCTCCCCCGCACTCCCCATCCCGGCTGGGGGCCGCATCGTTCTGGCCAACGATTCCAACCCTGACTTGTTCCGCCAGCGTTATCCCGGTGTGGCGGTTTCCGGATGGTTCGGAGGCTCTTTGGACAATGGCGGTGAGCGTTTGGAATTAAAGGACAAGGCAGGCCGCACGGTCACCTCGGTCGAATACGGTGATTCCCACCGCTGGCCCCAATCGGCGGATGGCCGAGGCTCATCGCTGGAAAATCGCGATGCCCGCCTGGATCCGGACGATCCGGCCGCCTGGACTGCCCGCGCACCTGGGGGCACACCAGGGCTGCCACCGCTACCCGCAGTCACCCCGCGCGTCGTCATCAATGAACTGCAGGCCACCGGTTCTCCGGACTGGGTGGAATTGTACAACCCCGGTTCCGTCTCCGTCGATCTGAGCGGCTATTCGCTGACCGACAACGACGATCCACGGCGATTTGTCATTCCCGGGGGCACCCTTCTCGGTCCCGGAGCCTACCGCGTGTTTCGCAACTCAGAAGCCGTGCCTGCAAACCCAGATCGTCTGCCATTCCCGCTGGATTCCGAAGGCGAGACCCTCGTGCTCTTGAGCCCTTCCGGAGAGCGCGAGGATGTGGTGCGCTTCGGACCGCAGGTCGCCCAGCGAACCTTGGCCCGGGATGGCACCGGGCAATGGGTCCTCGCACACCCAACACCTGGCACCGTCAACCAACCCTTGGCGGCGGCGGAACTGTCATCGGCACTGACGATCAACGAACTCCAGATACTGCCCACCCAAGGATCGCCTTGGATCGAGTTGCACAACCCGGACTCGCGGCCGGCCCCCTTGTCGGGTTGGAGCCTCGGGGATACCAACTCGGTGATCGCCCTCAACACCGTTTCGTTTGTGGAGCCCGGCGGTTTCATGGTGCTCACGGCAGACCGTAAAACAGGTCCCCGCCAACTGGAATTGGACCTGCCCAATTGGGCCAACTCACTCATCTTGCAAGACCCCTCGGGGACGGAGGTTCAGCGCATCGCCTACACCACTCAGGCGCGCGGAGCCACTTTGGCACGGATCCCGGACGGGATTGGATCTCTTCAGTCTTGGTCGTTCAGCGAGACTCCAGGTCTGAGCAACCGCCTCGAATCTCTCGGTCAAAAGCTCAGGATTTCAGCATTTTCGGCCCATTCAACGACGGATTGGGTGGACATCGAGAATATCTCGAGCGCTCCCGTTTCGAGGGTTGGCTTGCAGTTGCTTATCGATCCCCCGGGGCTTCCTGCAACGGCCATTGCGCTGGATTCCACCCACCCACTGGCGGCGGGTTCTCGTCTGCGGGTGCTATGCGGGGCTGCCCCCTCTGCAGCTCTTGGATTCTCGAACCTGATCACCACACCGATCCGCTTGCCGAATGATGGAGGCAGTCTTCGCATCGAAACCGACGAAGGTCGCCTGATGGATCGCGTCGAATACGGCCCGCAAATCGCTCAAAGCGCCGTCTTCCGATCCAATGACATCTGGTGGTTGTCCTCTACCACCGGATCCAACACTCCGCCGTTTTCGGCTGACGCTTTGTCCGACGGCTCCTCGCTTCGTATCAACGAGTGGTTGGCCACTGGTGAGGCGGACGAGGAGTTCATCGAACTCTACAATCCGGACCCGCTGCCGGCAGACCTATCGCGCTGGGTTTTGACCGATGACCCAAGTATCCGCGGTGCCACCAATCGACACCTGCCCACACCCAGTTTTATTGCAGGCAACGGCTTCGCCCGATTCCGAGTTGAGGGCAGTTCGTCGGCAACCCCCGGAGCGCCCCTGGCATTTCGCCTGAGCGCGCTCGGAGAAACCCTACGCCTGATCAACACTTACGGCGGGGTCATCGACAGCGTCCATTACACCGTGCAAGACGAGGGCGTCTCGGAAGGGCTATTCCCCGACGGCTCCACCAACCGTGTGCGTTTTCCGGCACGTGCCACGCCCGGACTTCCCAACGCCGCCCCGGAGACCGACACGGATGGTGACGGGATTCCCGATCGCTGGGAGCTCCTCAATGGACTGCGGCCCGACCTCGCCACCGACGCCATCCAGGATGCGGATGGCGACGGGCAATCCAACCGCGACGAATACCGGGCCGGAACGGACCCCCGCAACGCCGCGAGCGTCTTCAGACTCAACCTGACCCGTGATGCCACCGCCGGGTGGACCTTGCGATTCATCGCCCAGCCCGACCGAAGCTATACGGTGCAATCCTCAGACGTGCTGGGTTCTGGGTGGACCCGCCTTCAAGAAACAGCCCCCGGATCCCAGCGAGAAGTGGTGATACCCCTGCCCCTCGATGCCGCCCAGCGTTTCTACCGAATGATCCTCCGTTGAGCTGAAAGAGGAGCTCTGAGGCGTCACTGGCGCTGATAGGTTCATGAGGTCAACTTTTGGCCCATTGCGAGCTGTGGTCACATCAAGACACCGAGTCCCAAAAAGCGCGTGCCACCCATAATCGCCAACCCCAGCCCAACGAGCCGCCCAGATTGATTTCGAGATCTCGGAGACGCTGTGGACCTAGTGCTCCAGCAACGCTCAAGGGTGAAGCACGGTGTGAGGAAAGTGATCCTCACCATCTGTATCGGCCGCTTCCCTCACACCGCCTGGTGACGCTGTTCTTAAGCCGGTCAATTTTCGGAGAAAAACGCTCTGGAGGCGAGGGTCGGAATCGGTCTGTCTGGCGGCCTGTGACGGGTAGATCGAGAACGGTTGACTGAGGAAATACCAGCACCTCAATCGTTCGAGCTGCATCGCTCGGTACCGGGCTCTGGAGAAGAATTAGCAGATCAGGCGAAGATTTCTTGTACCACTCGCCCGTGGACGTCGGTCAGCCGGAAATCTCGACCTGCGTGTCGGTAGGTCAGTGCTTCGTGATCCAATCCCAACAGGGCCAGCAGCGTGGCATGGAGATCGTGCACGTGGACCTTCTGATCTACGCAGTAAAATCCATAGTCGTCGGTCACGCCGTAACTGAAGCCGGGCTTCACGGCCCCGCCAGCCAACCACATGGTGAAGGCATGGGGATGGTGGTCCCGGCCATCGTCTCCTTGAAGGGTCGGAGTGCGTCCAAATTCGCCGCCCCACATGACGAGGGTCTCGTCCCAAAGCCCTCGGGCCTTGAGGTCCTGGAGCAAGGCAGCGATGGGGCGATCCACTTCGGAGGCCAATCGACCGTGCTCTCGGGTAAGGTCTGAGTGCTGGTCCCAATAGCCGTGGCTCGCTTGGACAAAGCGCA
>CANHYD010000322.1 GCA_947464705.1 Verrucomicrobiota bacterium
GAGACCGGCATGCCGAAATGACCGGCAACGCTCAATACTGTCGCTGCGGTGGTTTCAGCCGCGAACCCATGGACTGGTTGGAGCTTCACCATCTTGTGTCCCATGGTCTTGATGATTTTCCAGCCGCCGGCGGCCGTGCCAGCGGCCATGACCAACGCGCACGTGACCTTGATCCAGGTGGCGATGGCCTCCTTGCCATTACCGTCGCTCACCATGGGGTGCGCCAAGAAGTTGGACCATTCGGGAAGATCCTTGAGCAGACCGGATTTATCGGCTCCAACCAGCGCCAAGGCGATGATGCCCATGGTCTTCTGTGCATCATTGCTGCCGTGGCTGAAGCCCATGTAGGCGGCGCTGGCCAACTGGGCCTTGCCGAAGACCCGGGTGACCCACCGCGGCGTCCAGGAACGCAGTAGCAGATACAACAAGGTCATGACCAAAAGACCCACCAGCAATCCCATCAATGGGGACAAGAACATGGGGATGATCACTTTGTAGAGCAGGCCCTCATGCTTGTACCACGGCATGCCCTCCTTGACCTTGGAGAAGATCACAACAGCGAGATTGTTGTCGGCCGCCGCCAGACCGCCGCCGACTAGTCCCCCGATGAGGGCGTGACTGGAACTCGAGGGTAGCCCGAACCACCAAGTGACCAGGTTCCAGATGATGGCACCCAGCAGCGCGGCCACGAGCGCTTTCTGCGAGAGGTCGGCCGGGATGAGTTTCTGGTCGAGAAGGCCCGAACTAATGGTCTTGGCCACCGCGGTACCATAGAGGGCTCCAATGAGGTTGGTGATGGCTGCCAAGCCGATGGCCAGTCGGGGCGTCAGCACCTTGGTGGAGACTACCGTGGCGATGGAATTGGCCGTGTCGTGGAAGCCGTTGATGTATTCGAATACCAAGGCGACCAGAATCACCGTCAGCAGGAGAGTCATGCGACAGTGGGTACCTCAGGAGTTCTTGAGGACGATTTGCACGATGATGTTTCCGGCATCGCGGCAACGGTCGATGACCTTTTCGAGTAGGTCGTAGAGGTCTTTCAGGGCCACCACGCTGATCGCCTCATGCGGGGCATTGTAGAGGTCTCTCAAACGCTCGACCATGAGCTTGTCGGCTTCGCCTTCGAGGTACTGGAGTTTCAGATTCTGGTCTTTGATCACGGCCAGATCCGGCGAGGAGCGCAGTTCCCGGACCATCAATTCCAGCGTCTCCATGGCCTGCTGGAGGAGTTGAGCGTGCCGCTGGAAGCCGCCTCTCGGGAGATTGGGCGGGCTGATTTGAAAGCGCTCAGCAAACTTCTCCAGGGTCTTGGGGATTTTGTAGAGAGCCAAGGCCAGGGCATCGATGTCCTCGCGCTCCAGCGGCGTCACGAAGGTCTGGGTCAGGCGCTCGTTGATTTCCTCGGTAATGCGTTTCTCCTTCCGGCGAACGACGGCGAACTGATCCAGCGCCGTTGGTTCGGGTGACGAGAGATTTCGGACGAAGATTTGGACGCTCTCGTGGGCTTCGCCGGCGCTCTGCTCGAGGAGGTCGAAGAAGATGTCGCCGCCGCCGACCAGTCGTTGCAGTGAAATCATTGGGGTAATGTCAGGGGTTGAGTGTGTCGAAACGGTGTCAGGCCGGTGAAGGGCCGGTGACTTCTGCGCCGTTCAGCGGAAGGCTTCCGGAACGGATTCAGGGATGCCGACCATTTCCCGGTAATCCAGAATGATCCGCAAGACCTCGTCGGTCGAGTCGGCCAATTTCAGGAAGTCGATGTCCCCGGCGGAGATCATTGCCTGAGATTCCAGAGTCGAATGAAGCCAGTCCAGCAGGCCTTTCCAGTAATCACGCCCTACGAGGATCAGCGGGAAGCGGGGAATGCGGCGGGTTTGGATGAGGGTGGCGATCTCGAAGAGTTCGTCGATGGTGCCGAAGCCGCCGGGCATGAAGACAAAGGCCACGCTGTATTTCACCAGGGCGACCTTCCGGATGAAGAAGTAGTGGAAATGGATGGCCACATTGGAGTGCGGGTTGGGCTTCTGCTCTTTGGGCAAGACGATGTTCAGCCCCACGCTGATCCCTTCGGCCTGCGCGGCCCCTTTGTTGGCGGCCTCCATGATCCCGGGACCGCCGCCTGTGATGACAGCAAACCGCTCCCGGGCCAGCGCCGCCGCGATGGCTTCAGCCATGTCATGGTAGGGATCCCCCGGTTGGGTGCGGGCCGATCCGAAGAGGGTGACGGCCGGTGGGAGCCGCGAGAGCGTATCGAAGGAATCGACAAACTCCGCCATGATCTTGAAGACTCGCCAGGGATCTTCGTGGATGCGTTGTGAGTGGGAGGCCTCCATGGGTTTGAAAGCTAACGCCCCCTGATGCCCTGGTCAGTTGCAGATTGTCCGCTCGGTGGCTTTCGTAACTGTCGGCGCACCAACTGACGGGCGAACTCCACCAGCGGCCGGTCTTCGATGAGACTACCAAAACGCAGGTGATCGGAGCCGCTCTGGGCCAATCCGGTTAATTCGCCGACGCCCCGGAGCTTAAAATCCAGTTCGGCCAATTCGAATCCGTCGTCGGTCTCGGAGAAGGCCTTGAGCCGGGGATCCGGCGGGAGCAGAGCGGATAGGCCAGCCGAGGCGGTTGATGCTGCCGAGGACTTGCCGCTCATTAAGATACAATGGCTCTCGGCGGCCCCACGCCCAATCCGCCCGCGCAATTGGTGCAACTGGGCGAGCCCGAACTGTTGGGCGTTCTCGATGAGCATGAGCGTGGCTTGCGGTACATCAATGCCCACCTCGATGACCGAAGTGGCGACCAAAGCTTGGATTCGGCCGGCGCGGAATTCCGACAGCACGCGCTCCTTTTCCTCGGGCGGCATCCGGCCGTGGAGTTTGCCAACGACCTGGGGTTCCAAGGCCTTGCTGATCCGCGGGAATTCGGTTTCCACCGATTTGGCGTCCTCCTCACCGTTGTCGAGGATGCGGGGATACACGATGTACGCCTGATGTCCGCGCTCGATCTCCCGGCGGATAAAGGCCCAGACCTTGGGCAGCGCGTCGGGGGTCCGCAGGTGCGTCCGGATCTTGCCGCGGCCCGGGGGTTTCTCATCGAGCACGCTGATGTCGAGGTCGCCGTACAAGGTCAGCCCGAGGGTGCGGGGAATGGGCGTGGCGGTCATCACCAGCAGGTGCGGATAGCGGCCCTTGCGCAGGAGCCGTTCTCGCTGGGCCACGCCGAAGCGGTGCTGTTCGTCGATGATGACCAGCCCGAGGCGCTCGGGCAGGAAGCCCGATTCGATGAGGGCGTGGGTGCCCACGGTGAGGCCCACGTCGCTGAGGCCGAGATTCAAGCC
>CANHYD010000323.1 GCA_947464705.1 Verrucomicrobiota bacterium
ATCCCACCGAAGTGCACGCCGAGATTCGCCGGCGCAATCCCGAGCTCACGCCGGCCAAGATGAACTTCAGCCATCAGGCGTTGAAGCAGGGGGCTTTCCTGAACGGTGAGCCGGCCAAGGGTGAGTCGGCCGGCCGCCTGTCGGAGGCTCGGTGGAGATTTCAGTTCGAGACACTCAAGAAACTCGGCGTCCTGCGCGGAAAATTCGATCTGGCGACGGCCTGGACGGGCGAGTTCTGCAACGCCACCAACACCCCCACAGCCACCCGACCATGATTGAACGAATCTCCAAGATTGCCCTGCTGGCCGCGGTCGCGCTGTTCATGGCGCTGATCGCCTTCAACAACATCACCGACTACGGCTCCAACTTCGACTTCGTCCAGCATGTGCTCTCGATGGACACCACCTTTCCCGGCAACCAGTTGAAGTGGCGGGCCATCAGCATGCCCGCCCTCCACCACGCCTTCTACTGGACGATCATCGCTTGGGAGGCGCTCTCGGGTCTGGGCATTGCGGTCGGCGCGCTGGCCTTGTGGCGGGCGCGTGGGCAATCGGCCGCGGTGTTCAATGCGGCCAAGCAGATCGCCGTGGGTGCCCTCACGGCCAATTTGGTGTTGTGGTTCACCGCCTTTTTGACCGTGGGTGCCGAGTGGTTCGTGATGTGGCAGTCTCAAGTCTGGAACGGCCAAATGGCCGCCACGCGCATGTTCACGTGCGTGGGCTTGGTGCTGCTCATTCTGAAGACCCAGGACACCGATCCGGTTCCGCCTTCGGGTCGCGACGGTTCGGCCGGATAGCGCTTCCGGGGTGGCCGCGCGAAAAACGGGTTGCTTCAGGCTTGGGCTTCGCGGCGTCTTGGGGTTCTGATGAACACCATGACTTCCGAGGTGCTCACGGGTCTTTCGGTGCTGGTCCTCGAGGATGAACCGCTCTGGCGACGGCACCTGGTCGCCAGTTTGGAGCGGTGGGGTGCCGAGGTCACCGCGGTTGATTCGATGGCCGGGGCTCGCAAGGCCTTGGGTTCGGCGAATTTCGATTTCGCCCTGATGGACGTGAACTTGCCCGATGGGCTGGGGCCGGATCTGCTTCGCGACAAGACGATGCCCGCACACACTGGTGTGGTCATTATGACAGCCGAGGGCGGAATTTCCGGGGCGGTGGAGGCCATCCGCTTAGGTGCTCTCGATTATCTCACCAAGCCCTTCGAGCCCGAGGCGCTGGCGTTGACCCTCCGCCGCGCCCGCTCCACCCAGGCAGGCCGACGTGTGGCCGAGCAACAACGCACCGACAACTCGGGCTACTTCTTCGGCAACGCCCTGGCCGGCCTGAAGACACAGATCGAGCGAATTCTCGCCGCCGATCGACGGATGGAGACCCAGTTGCCCCCGGTGCTCATCGAAGGAGAGACGGGCACCGGCAAGACCTCCCTGGCCCGTCGGATCCACCGCGAAGGCCCCCGGGCTGACGGGCCGTGGGTGGAGATCAATTGCTCGGCGATTCCGGAGCACTTGGCCGAGTCGGAACTCTTCGGCCACGAGAAGGGGGCGTTTACCGATGCCCGCAGCACTCGCATCGGCCTCTTCGAGGCGGCCCATGGCGGCACGCTGTTTCTCGATGAGCTCAGCAGCCTCTCGCTGCCGATCCAGGCCAAGTTGTTGACGGTGCTCGAAGACCACCGCATCCGTCGGGTCGGCGGCTCGAAGAACATCGCTGTGGACGTCCGGGTGATAGCGGCCACCAACCAAGGCCTTCGCCAACTCGTCGCTCAGGGAAGCTTCCGTTCCGACCTCCTCCATCGACTGGATCTCTTCCGCCTGTCGATTCCGCCATTGCGAGATCGGGGCGCCGACCTGTTGCCGTTGGCGGCCTCCCTCATGGAGGGCATCGCATCGCGCCACCGGTTACCGGTCCGGTCCATTTCAGAGACGGGAAGGCGTCGGCTTCTGGGCTATGGCTGGCCGGGCAATGTCCGGGAACTGGCCCACGAATTGGAACGGTCCCTCGTGTTCGAAGATGGCGAGGCGCTGAACTTCGATTCGCTTCTGGGGGCGGGGGGAGGGTCTCCGGAAAATCCAGCGAAGGCGACCGCCCCCGGTTTTGGCGGGGCTCACACGGGCGTGGATTCTTGGTGGAACCCGGGCTTCCAGTTCCCGGAGCAAGGCTTCGACCTGGAAGAAGCCATTCTGCACATTATCCGAGCGGCCCTGGAACAGTCCGGCGGCAATGTGTCGGCTGCGGCCCGGCGACTAGGCGTGTCTCGCGACTACCTTCGCTATCGGCTGGGACCCAAGGCGGTGCAATAACCGCCCCGGATCCCCACCCGGACAAGTCTCGAGCCGACCATCAAGGCTCGACGGTTTGCACGAATTTGAACTGACCGTTCTCCACCGTGATGATCACTGCCGCCTTGGGCGCATTGCGCTGGGCGTCCATGCGGGTGCGGCCGCTGGCAGCCACCAGGTCGGTGGTGACCAAGGCCGCCTTGATCTTGGCCGGTTCGGCTGACCCGGCGCGCCGGATGGCGTCGGCTAGCACCTGGGCGGAGTCGTAGCCGAGGGCCGCCATTGCATCGGGCGTCTTGCCTTGATAGCGCGCCTTGTAGGCGGCCACGAACAGCTTGGCCTCCGGGGTATCTTGGATGGGTGAGAAGTGCGTGGAGTAGTAGGTGTTCTTGAGCGCCTCGCCGCCGGCGATCTGGATGAGCTCCGGGGCTTCCCAGCCGTCACCGCCGAACATCGGCACGGTGATGCCCAGCTCGCGCGCCTGCTTCACGATGAGCCCGACTTCGTTGTAGTAGCCCGGCACACAAATGCCTTCCGGATTGGTCGCCTTGATGGCCGTGAGCTGTGCTTTGAAGTCCTTGTCCTTCGAGGAGTACTTCTGCTGCACCACGATTTGGCCGCCCGCCGCCGTGAAGGCGTCGCTGAAGTATTGGCGCAGCCCATCGCCGTAAGCCGACGACACGTCCGAGAACACCGCCACCCGGGAGAGCTTGAGCGACTTGCGGGCGAACTCCGCGATGAGGCGTCCCTGAAAGGGATCGGTGAAGCACACCCGGAAGACGCAGTCGCCCACCTCGGTGACCTTGGGGTTGGTGGACGAAGGCGAGATCATGGGAATGCCCGCCGCCTGGCAGACAGGCCCGGCCTCGAGCGATCGGCCCGAAGCCACCTCGCCCAGCACCGCCACCACCTTGTCGCGGCTGATGAATTTCTTGACGATGGTCACCGACTCGCCGGCCGTGGAGCGGTTGTCTTCGTGCAGCAATTGCAATTGCTTGCCGAGCACGCCGCCGGCCTTGTTGATCTCTTCGATGGCCAGAGCG
>CANHYD010000324.1 GCA_947464705.1 Verrucomicrobiota bacterium
CAGCTCCACGCCGGTCTGGAAGAAGCAATCGGCCACGATGGTGCTCGTGGAGCCTACAGGTTCATTGCGGAAGAGGATCGGTTGGTGCGTCGTGAATGCCCCGATCCGGTGATGATCAATCACTTCGATGATTTCCATCTGGTCGGCGCCCAGCACGGCCTGGCTGAGTTCATTGTGATCGACCAGGATCAGCCGGCGGCGGATTTGCTTCAGGAAGTCGGACTTCGAGAGCATGCCCACCACCCGGTCATCCCCATCCACCACAGGAAAGGCCTGGAACGCCGAAGCCGCCGCGATGCGCTGGATGTCGGCCAGTTTCTCGTCGGCCCGGAAACTCAGGAAGTCATCGCGCAGCAACCGTTCCACCGGGATCGCCGCCCGGCACAGCATGGCCGTGGTGGCCGAATCGTGGGGGGAGAGAATCAGGCTGACGGCATGGTGCCGGGCCATGGCCAGGATTTCTTCGGAGGCCGCCTGCCCGCCCGTGATCACCACCAGACGAACCCCGCCCTGGATGGCCGTCCGTTGGATGTCTTCGCGATCGCCCACCACGACCACCAGTTTTTTGGCCGCATAATTCTTGAGGCGTTCGGAGAAGCTGATGGGCTTCATCGCTGCCACCATGAGGATGAGGTCTTCCTCCGAGTCTTCGTCATAGCCGCACAGAATGCGCCCGCCCAACGTCTTGCTCAGCCCCTGGACCGACGAGACGATGCGCCGCGAATCGAAGATGCGGTTCGGCGACGGGAAGAAGAACTTGCTGGCCTTGAAGACCGACAACAGACCGCGGCAACGCTGGTCGGCATCGAGAATTGGAAGCACCCGAATGTTGCGCTGATCCATCACAGCCATCGCCTCGCAAATGCTTGTCCGCGGCGAGACCGCCACCACCTTGTCCACCATCACATCGCGGACCTGAGGCGACACATCGGCCACAAAGCGTGGTGCCGGCACACCGAACGTCTTGAGCACGAAATCCGTCCGATCATTGCAATCCCCGCAGCGAGCCGCCACGGCATCCTTCAACCCGGTCCTGCGCTTGAACTCCGCATACCCGATTGCCGAACAGATCGCGTCTATGTCCGGATTGCGGTGGCCGATGACCAAGGTTTCGCTCATGAGTCAGTCCCCCCAGCATGGCTGACCCGCAACCCCGCATCAATTGCCCGCACCCGATAAATCCCCCCAGCCGGGGTCGGTCCCTCACATTTACACAAAAGGTGCCAGTCTTGCATATCATCGCGGCGTGGTTTTGGTGCAGCCGCATGGACCGTGAGACACGGTCCCTACCGGGGAGGCGGCGGGGTCTGTCCCTCACATTTACACAAAAGGTGCCACTCTCACCTGTCAGATGGAGGTCACTTTTCAGCGGGCGGATCGCAGAGGCCACGAGGCGCGTGGTTGGGAAATGACAGTGAAGCCGACCTCAGCCGCCGCCTTATCGCTGGTGCGTCACCGGCTCAACGCTCGTCAGAACGTTCTTCTTCGGCGCGGCTTGCAGCCTCCACCCAACGAATCGTCTGGTAGATGAGCCAACCCATCCCGGAAAGCACCACGAAGGCGAAGCCCATCCCGAAGATCACCTCCATCCGCTTGTCGGGGCTCACCAAGCGGAGCGGGAACAGGAAGCAGCCCAAAGCCCCCACCAACAAGAATCCCGCCACCATTTTCAAGCGCCCCCGCAAGTGCGCATCCCCTCCGGAATCGAAGCGGAAGATCAACTGCCAGAACCATACGGCTGCTCCAGCGCCCACCAAGAAGAGCAGGGGAACCGACCAATGAAACGAGAACCGCATCCCATTGGCATCGCGGCCTGCCACTCCCAGCGAACCCAGCATTCCGCCGAACGCCAGGGCCGTTGAAATGGTCAGCAATCGCCGGAAAAAGGGAGAAGAAGCTGTAGTCATCGTAGCACTCGGACAATAGCCCAGAATTCCGACGCCGTGCAAATGATCAACGACCCCTTGGTAGGAACCCGTCGGTTAGCCGCCAGCTCTAGCCCACGCCACCCGCAACCAGCCCTCCTGATCGCACCCAATTCCCGATCATCCGACCTCACCCAACCACCCTCCCGGTAGGGACCGATCTCCGAGCGGTCCGGCGCCGCAGACGTGGCGCTTTCGGAGAAATCGCCCTACCTCGGAGGTGTTCGGATGAGGCTGAGTTTGCCGAAGGACTCAGGCATGCAGCCCAAAGGCCTCTGGGGTAGGGACCGATCTCCGAGCGGTCCGGCGCCGCAGACATGTCACTTTCGGAGAACTCGCCCTAACCCCCGAAAGCCGACCACCCGCAACCAGCCCTCCTGATCGCCCCCCCCCAAAAAAAATACCCTCACTCCACGCGGCACACGCCCGAACCCTTGGTAATCTGACCGATGATCCAGGCTGGATGTTTCGCTGCCTTGATGGCCCGCAGCACCGCATCGGCGCGGTCGGCATCAACCACCACGGTCATGCCGATGCCCATATTGAACACCTGATACAACTCCGCCTCATCCACGCCACCCTTCTCGCGGATGATCTGGAAAATCGGCGGCATCTCCCATGAATCCTTCAGCACCACCGCATCGCACTTCGGCGGCAGCACTCGCGGAATGTTGTCTACGAAACCGCCACCGGTGATGTGCGCCAGCGCCTTGATTGCACCCGCCGTGGCCGCCTTGCTCGCCGGATTGAACTTCTTGAGCAGCCCCTGAATCAGCGGACCGTACGACACGTGCACCGCCAGCAGCGCCTCGCCGATGGAGCAGCCCAACTCGGGCACCTTGCTCTTCGGCTTGAGCCCGAGCGTCTCGAAAAATATTTTGCGCCCGAGCGAGTAGCCGTTGGTGTGCAGGCCGCTCGAGCCGATGCCCAAGATCAAGTCGCCCACCTTGACCGACTTCTGCCCCACCAGCATCCGCGACTTTTCGACCACACCCACGATCGTGCCGCTCACATCGTACTCGCCCGGCTGATAAAAGCCCGGCATCTGCGCCGTTTCGCCGCCGATCAGCGAGCACCCATTGGCCGCGCAACCGCGGGCAAAGCCTTTGATAATTTCTGCAAACACATGCGGCTCGAGCGTGCCCGTGCCCAGGTAATCGAGGAAAAACAGCGGCTCGGCCCCGAGCACTGCGATGTCGTTGACGCAGTGGTTGACCAAGTCCTCGCCGATCGTGTCGTGCTGATCCATGGCGAAGGCCAGCTTGAGCTTGGTGCCCACGCCATCGACCGAGCTCACGAGGATCGGTTGCTTGTGCTTCTTGAGGTCGAGTGCAAACAGCCCGCCGAAACCGCCCACCTTGCCCAGCAC
>CANHYD010000325.1 GCA_947464705.1 Verrucomicrobiota bacterium
AGGGTACCCACGGCAGACGCGGAACAAGCACCGTTGCTGCCTTCCGGCCCTGGCGGGGTTCACAAGTCCACGTTCCATGGGCCCTGGCGAGATGAAATTAGGGGTAGGCATCCCTGCCGAACAAGGGGAATTCCCTGAATCTTCGACTGCGCCTCTGGAGGAGGCCGTGGAGTGCCCAACAGATTTGGCCGCCTGGGTCTGCGACAGGCTTTTCACTGGAACCGCCACCCGAGTCCTCCATCGGCTCTCCCAACTCGCCAACCCGATAGGCCTAAATTGCTCCATAGCGGGTCACCATCGCGGGTCCTACGTCCCAAGGATCGAGCCCACACCGGGTTGAAACACCGCTGAAGCGCTCCAGCGCTCCAGCGAGGACCCCGTTGCCGGCATTGGAATCGCGAAGGGGCAGCGACGGTGCCGGCCATTTTTGCCGCCTTACCTCAAGAGCCGGGCACAAAGGGCTCGTTTCGGCGTGTCTCTCCGCCAGAACCATGGATTTAGGCCTGTTTTACGGGCTGGCACAGCCAGTGCTTAAAGTCGCTCGCCATGAGTAGCGTCGCTGAACTCGACATCACCAAGACCCTGACGGTCCAGTTGCCTCTGGGCCTCTTGGGCTTTGAGCGGATCAAGACCTACTCGCTCATCACCAAAGCCGATCAAGAACCCTTTTGTTGGCTCTCAGTGCCCCATGGGGATGATCTCGCCTTCTTGGTGGTGCCTCCCAATCTGGTTCTGCCCGATTACTCTCCCGACCTGAGTGACGAGGATGTGGACTTTCTCGAGATCCGCCATCCCAACGACGCGCTGGTCTTGAATATCGTGACCCTGAAATCGGATGGGTCAGCCACCGTGAACCTCAAGGGACCCATTGTGATCAATCGGCACACGATGATCGGAAAGCAGGTCGTGTTGAGTCAGACGGACTACGCGATCAAACACCCGATCCAACCTGCCTGAAGCGCGCATACCAAGGAGGGTTCAATGCTGATACTTTCGCGAAAAACCGGAGAGAGCCTGGTCATAGACGGACGGATCATCGTCAAGATCATCCGCACCGATGGTGATACCGTCAAAGTGGGCATCGAGGCCCCCGCAGACATCCCTGTTCACCGGCAGGAAGTCTACGACGAAATCCAGAAGGCCAACCGTGAAGCCGCCACTCGGGTGCCCCTTCCCCACCTGCCGGCATTGGGAAAACCCAAGAGCGCTGCGGCATCCATCCCCTTTAGTCCTGCCACCAACCAAAAAAACAGTAAAACCGTATGATCATCAGTTCCAACTTGGCGGCGCAATCGGCCGCCAACGACCTCACCAAGACGTCCGCAGCGCTGACCAAGTCCCTGGCCAAGCTGAGCTCGGGTTCACGCATCGTGAACGCGTACGATGACGCGGCTGGTGTGGCCATCAGCCTGCGATTCGACGCCAAGATCGAGCGCGCCAATGCCGCCCGGGACAACGTGGCCAATGCCATGTCGTTCACCAATACTCAGGACGGTTACCTCAAGCGCATCTCCAAGACGCTCAACCGCATGAGCGAGTTGGCCATGCTTTCGCTCGACGGTACCAAGAGCGACTCCGACCGGGCCCTCTACGAGAACGAGTTCACTCAGCTCAGCAGCTACATCACGAACGTGGGCGGCAAGGAGTTCAACGGGGTCACTCTGTTCTCGTCGGCAAACGTGTCGTCCGTCATCGATTCCGAGGGGACCGCCTTCAACATGACCGGTGTGGACCTGACCTCTACCACCTACACCAACGTCACCAGCAGCACGATCGCGACGACCGTAGGCGCGACATCCGCACTCAGCGGCATCCGCACGGCCATCACTCAGCTGGCTTCCGACCGAGCCACCATTGGTGCCTTCCAGTCTCGCCTCAACATGGCCAACGACCAGCTCTCGGCCACCATCGAGAATTTCACGGCCGCCAGCTCGGTGATCAAAGACGTCGATGTCGCCCGAGAGAGCACCGAGTTCTCCCGGCAGAACATCCTCAACCAATCCACCACTGCCATGCTGGCCCAGGCCAATCAGCTTCCGCAATCCGTGCTGCGACTGTTGCCTCAGTAACCACCCACCGCCGCTCACGGATTTTCACTGAACTGAAACCACTGCCCCAGAGACCACCTCCATGACTATTGGATCCAACCTGGCCGCCCAGTCGGCCTCCAACGACCTCACCCGGACCTCGGCCGCACTCACCAAGTCGCTGGCCAAACTCAGCTCCGGTTCCCGCATCGTGAACGCCTTCGATGACGCGGGCGGCCTGGCCATCAGCATGCGATTCGATGCGAAGCTTGAGCGTGCCAATGCCGCCAAGGACAACGTGTCCAACGCCCAATCCTTTTCCAACACCCAAGATGGCTATCTCAAGCGGGTTGCCAAAACCCTGAACCGGATGAGCGAACTGGCCATGCTCTCGCTCGACGGAACCAAGAGCGATGCTGACCGCACTCTCTACAACAATGAGTTCGTTCAGTTGAAGAGCTACATCACCGACATCGCCAGCAAGGAGTTCAACGGGGTGTCGCTCTTCTCTGCGGCCAACGTCGAATCAGTCATCGACTCAGAAGGCACCACCTTCCAAATGAGTGGTGTCAATCTGGGCGCTACGTCGACAACCTACAATGCGGTGACCCAGAGCTCGACCAGCATTTCCACCACCGGAGCGGCCACCACCGCGCTGAACAGTGTGCGATCCGCCATCACCGAACTGGCGGCAGACCGAGCCAAAGTCGGTGCTAATCAGTCCCGCCTCAACATGGCTTCGGATTACCTGGCCGCCACCATCGAGACCTTCACTGCCGCCACCTCGGCCATCAAAGACGTGGATGTGGCCACCGAGAGCACGGAGTTCTCCAAACAGAACATCCTCAATCAATCCACGACGGCGATGTTGGCTCAGGCCAATCAGTTGCCTCAGTCCGTCCTTCGATTGTTGCCCAGCTAATAGGGGATCATTCTAGTGCAGTGTCTGAGTTCAGTATTTATTAAGAGGAACCTACCGTGCCGTCTTTTGGACATGGCTCGTGCGTAGGTTCCATTGGAGCCCTCCCCAGAGCAACGGTCAGAACTTCAGGGCCTGATCCCAGCGCCAAGAACACCCCAAAAGGGGAGCCGACGGGCTTGCATCGGATTGCTTGCCGCAGAAGGCAAAGACAACAAGGAGATTGCCGATGCTTTGGGCACCAGTCCTGTGACTGTGGGATTGTGGCGTCAGCGCATACTGGACTTGGGGCTTGCTGGTCTTCAGGAGGCTCCCAAAACCGGAAGGCCCAAGAC
>CANHYD010000326.1 GCA_947464705.1 Verrucomicrobiota bacterium
CCTCCGAGGTAGGGACCGATCTCCGAGCGGTCCGGCACCGCAGACGTGGCGCTGTCGGAGACATCGCCCTACCCCCGGAGCTCGCCGGGCCTTGGCCGGCCTGTAGTAAGACCCGCGTCCTTGACTCGAACCGCCTCCGGGGTAGGGACCGATCTCCGAGCGGTCCGGCACCGCAGACGTGGCGCTTCCGAAGAAATCGCCCCACCTACGGAGCTGCCCGGGGAATGTTAACCCGGAGCGGTTCCATTGGATCAGTCGTTCTGGCTGCGTGCTATTCCGCGCGAGCGTCGTTGTTCGCTCGTTACGGGCCTCAAGCACGAGCCTCGTAATACCCTGCGCCTTGCTCTCGCCTCGTCTTACAACTGAATCCGCCGCGCCATCACATTCCTCCCACTTGAATCGTTCCGGCTTTGCCATTCCGAAATCCGCCAACCGAGACGGATTGGCAGTTGCGGATCGGATGTTCTGGAGCCCTTTGACGATTTGGTGTCAGGTGGAACGCACCTGAACTCCAATACCTTCCAACAGAACTGAATTCAGATATGCGTTTCCCAGGCGTTTGTTTCCGTCTCGCTCCGGTGTTTTCCCTGATGCTGCTCGCGGCAGCCGTCGGGGCTTCTCAACCCGCAATGGCCCAATCGATCGCCAAGAAGGCGGTCTTGGAAATCAGCGTGGGCACCAACAACACGCTGGTGCTGCCGCGCACGGTCTTCGGTAAGGAACACCTGATGTCCGCCTCGCGGATTCCGCAGTCGTTGGCTGCGACCTCCACGGGCTTGTCCGGCAAGATCGTGAAGTTCGAGCTCTTCCATGACGGCGTCGATTTGTACGAGGCCACCGATGGTTTGGTGGTGACCAAGGATCTGCCCGCCCGCCGCATCCTCACCACCTTCCCCATCGTCGAGCAGGACGCCAACAAGGTGGTCATCGACTTCAACCGGGGCATGCGCCGCCTTTACACGGAGATCTGGTACGGCCAAGGCCGCGGTTTCAACGCGATGTCGCGCGATGAATCGCTGGAGATCCCGCAGTCGCGCGTGTTCCAGGCCGAGAAGCTCGACAACCAATTGTCCATTCGCCAGAGCGTTCAGGTCCGCGATCGCGAGGCCATGGCCAACGTCGAGCAGCGCTTCGAAGTGCGCTACTTCTTCACGCCCTACGAGGCGGGCGCCTACAAGGGCAAGGAGGCTCCGAGTTCGGACCTGCGCTACGCCCGATTCTTTGAGACCCAGGCTCGGTTGGAGGAGAGCACCGGTCGGCCCTCTCCGCAGATGGCCCGCTTCGATGTCTCCAAGCCAGTGATCTTCCACTACAGCGCCAATACCCCGGCCGACTATGTCGAGGCCGTGAAGGATGGCATCCTCTATTGGAACCGGGCTTTCGGCACCAACATCGTCCGGGCTGAGAAGGCGCCCGCCGGTGTGACCGCCCCCGACGCCCGCTACAACATCGTGCAGTGGGTCCCCTGGGACAACGCCGGCTTCGCCTACGCCGACATCCTCATCGACCCCCGCACGGGCGAGTCCGAACACGGTCAGGCCTACATGACCAGCGTCTTTGCTCTCAGCGGCAAGGCCCGCGCCCGCGCCCTGCTGCGCTCCATGCGCGACATCGTGGTCGACAAGAAGAAGCTCACCGCCGACGCCGTGGGGGGCGAGGCCGCACAGGGTTTTCCGTGGATGACGGCCAACGGCCTCTGCCACATGCAGTCGGTGGAATTTGCCCACCAATACGCCCAGGGCCTGGAAGACTTGTTGTCCAATGAATCCCTGACCGATGCTGGCGCACTGCGAGCCTCGCAGGATTATGTCCGTGAGGTGGTGGCCCACGAGGTGGGTCACGTCCTCGGCCTGCGGCACAACTTCGCCGGCAGCGTTTCAGCCAGCATGAGTCGCCAACAAATCGACGAATGGTTCCAAGCCTACGTCACCGGCCAGAGTCTCGACGCCTACACCAACCACTACGCCTCGTCGTCGATCATGGAGTACACCGTCTTCAAGTCGGCCGTGCAGGTCGGGTGGTTCATTCGCACCCGCAAGGAGCCCCTGCCGCATGACAAAGCGACCATTCAGTGGGGTTACTTCGGTGGCCAAGAGCCCCGCGAAAAGAAGATGCTCTTCGGTTCCGACGAACTGGTCGGAACCTACGGCGACCTCCAGCGTTTCGACGAAGGTGTCGAACCTGTGGTCGGTGCCTACTCCCAATTGGCCGACGACATCCGCCTCTTGCCCAACAGCCTTATCGAGACCTTCATCTCGGCCAAGGCCCCCCGCGATCCGCGCGATGCGACCCCGATCGCCGAGGTGAACCTTTCACCGGTTCGCTATGCCTCTCAAACAGCCAATCACTTCGCCTCCATGCTCACCTGGTTCCGCGCCTCGACCCGGTCGCTGCGGGTGGAGAATCAGTTCGAATTCATCGGTGAGTTGAACCAGAAAGACCGCTCCAAGGCCCACTGGAAGGACCTCAACGACCAGGTCGAACGCATCGGCGGCGTCGACCGCGCCCTCTTCAGCTTCCTGCCCATGGACCTCAAGCTGGATCTGAAGGATCCGTCGAAGGGAATTCCCACCGCCGACAAGGTGAGTCAAACCAACCTCCTGGGGCGCCTTCGACAACTCCTCGAAGCCCCGGCCTATACCAACTTCGTCGGCCTCGACGAAAAGAAGTACTCCTTCAGCCCGGCCGAGAAGGAATTGATCCTCAAGCGCGGCGAGAAGTTCTTCCACGAGTTCGAGAAGGAGTTGGTCAAGCAGGTCTGCGCCCGCCTCGAGAATGCCCAACGCGATCTGGGCGTCGCCGCCCAAGAGAGCCTCGAAGACAGCGATATCACCGCCAAGCTGGAGCAGCGCATCATCGACACCGCCCGCCTGGTCCTCACCGCCAAGGACGACACCAAGCGCCTCAAGGGCAAGGTCGACAAGAGCTTCGTGGAGGTCGTCGACTTCCGCTACGAACCCGAAATCCGCATGGCCGCCGCCAAGATGCTCAACGACAGGACCGGCACCTATCGTGGCTGGGCCACCGATGCCAAAGGCGATCTCAACAAGTCCTTGAAAGACGACATCGACGGCGCTCTGAACATCGCCAACTTCAAGGACTTCAAAGACTCCATGCTCTCGCGGACTCTGCGCGAGTGGTACCTCAAGCAGCAGGACATCCTCGGCCTGCTGCCCCCGAAGCCCCCCGGCAAGTGAGCGTGGATCGGTGCCCCGGGATGCCCCGCGTCCCGGGGCCTTACTTCGTACGAACCCGGTCCCGCTGCCCATGACCCG
>CANHYD010000327.1 GCA_947464705.1 Verrucomicrobiota bacterium
TGGGAAGAATCGAACTTCCGACCAAGGGCTTATGAGTCCCCTGCTCTACCGCTGAGCTACACTGGCACAGACTCCGTTCGGAGCGGGCGAATTGGATAGGCCAAGGGGCCCGGTCCACACAAGCCTGATTTCAATCAAACCGCGAGTTTTAGACCGAACCGGTGTGAACACCCCTGACGGACTAAACCTTGGTCACCCACTTGAAATCTTCAGCCACCGCCTTGATCGACGTCAGGTTGCGCTTGTCGAACACGTGACGGGCCGCCTGCAGGAATTGCCCCTTCTTAAGAGCCTTCCAAGTGTCCATGGCGCTGACAGCCACGAACTGCAGCACGCTGGGATCGCGGTAGCAGTCGATCATGCACCGGGTGCAACCGTCCCGAACAAGTTTGGACTCATCCCACTCGTACACATTGCACATGGGGGTTTCCCAGAAGTGGCATCGGTACAGGTTGAGATGCCAGTCGAGGTAGAAGTACTTGTAGCCTCCCAGACATCCGAACTGCTCGGTCTCGCCGCGCAGGTGACGCTGCATCTCGTCCAGCGACTCGGTTGGATTGACCACCGGATAGCCGCTGCGGTGCTTCATCCGCTTGATCTTCTCAAAGACCTCATACAGCTCATCCTTGGTGAAGCTCACGAGTCCGCCTTCGCTGAAGCTCAAGTAGCTGCTCTTCAGATCGGTGAGCGGGTAGCTGAACGTGCAGTTCTCAAAGCCCAAGGATTCCAAGAACTCGGGCAGCTTGTCGTAATCTTCGATGAGCTTGCTGGCGGTGATGCTGGCCGTGGTCTGGACTCCCAGACTCAAGAAAAACTCATTGGCCCGGCGGATCTTCGCACAGACGTCTTTGAGTCCGCGGTTCTTCTCGTGGGCCGCGATGTCGTGGGCGTCGATGGACATGATGACGCTGCTCAGGCCGTCGCTGGCCAGGGCGCGCATGTTCTCTTCAGTCCACAAGCCGCCGTTGGTGCAAATCATGGGCTTGATGCCCTTGCGAGCTGCATAGCGCACCATGGCGCGCAGATCGCGGTGGACCAGCGGTTCGCCCCCGACGAACAGCAAATACCCGATGTGGTTGCGAACGGCGATGTCGATGACGTCCTTAGCCTCCTTCAGGGTCACCGAGCGGCGCTTTTTGGGGTCGAACTGACTGCGCGCAAAGCCGCAGAAACCGCAGTCGGCGTTGCAAATATTGGTGATGGCGAACTGGAGGTACCCAGGCCCGCCATGGTCGAGCACCTCGCCCACCAGTTTGAGAATGGAGGTCTTCGGTCTCGGCACTGGCACCGAGAAATCATCGTCAGCACCGAGCCCGTTGGCGACCGCGGTCGCAGGAGGATTCACGGACACACTGTCAAAGGCGGCGTCACTCATTGAGTTCAACCAAACCTTCGGCGGGAATGAGGCCCCGGAGCAATCCTTTGTTCGCACAGGTTCCGGTTGTTTCACAGCGGCCCCAGCGCCCAACCAATCAGGCCTCAGTCAATCGCTCGACGTAGAAAACGCCTTCTTCTCCCGATCCCGCGATCCACGATTGCGCAAGACGTAGCCCATGACTCCGCAATCCGAATTCGATGGAGCCGGGTGTGTGGCGGCAGGAGAAGAAAAGGCGCAGCCGCTCCCCGGGCAGCAATGGAAAGCTCTCACCATCGAGCACCAATTCCGAACTCTGCGATACCACCCAGTCGGCTGCGATGCGCGCACAGCCCGGAAATCCGTGGACGGGTTCGATGTGGAAGACCACCGAACCGCAATCGGCCGAAACCCCATGGTCTTCGAGCAACGTCCGCAGCCAGGCCTTAGTCTCGGGATTGTCGTATTGAGGCAGAACCGCTCGAACTCCCGCCTCCAAATCAGGACCTGGCGCCAAATTGGCGCTGAAGAGCAGGCGATCTCCGGGACGCAGCCACGAGGCCATGCGCCCGAAAATGAACTCCGGCTCGAAGTTCGGGAGCATGCCAAAGAGCGTAAAAAACCGGCCCGCGCCTGCGGGCAGCAATGGATTGATGACTGAGGAAAGGTCGGAGGCGTCCGTCAGGTCAGCGGCAATTGGATGGACTGTGAGGTTCGGCAGCTGGGCCAGCGCTGCCTCCCGAGAGATCAACACCAACGGAACGCTCACGTCCAATGGCAGGTAGGTCACCGAAGATCCCCGCGCCGCTAAGGCCGCGGCGACGCGGGCCTCTTTGTGACCACTTCCACAACCCAATCCGATACAACCCCAAGCGCCTGGCGCCAAACCCACCACCGACTCGCGGGCCGCTTGGTCATAAATGGACCGGGCATCGTCGGCCGTGACGGCCGGAGAATGGGTAGCATGCACCTGCATCCAACGGTGAGCGCGGCGGGCCGTGTCATAATGAAACGCCCCATGAATGCGGCGGGTCTGAAACGAAGCCAGCAACCGGGCTTGGACCGCCTCCGGAAACAGGCTGGGATGGATGGCCACCGAAACGCAGGGCGAGGTCATTCGTTCCGGGAGCAAACGGGTGCCCGGCCTTCGCATCAAGCTCCAAGCCATCGCGTGTCCTCAATCTTTGAAAATGTACCCTTCGGTCTGGTTTTTGGCCTAGGCGGGCTCCAAAACAAAACGCTGCCCGAAAAGGTTGATTCTTCCCAAGACTCCAGAGCGATCCTCTGATTCGATTTCCGGCGTTGAGCGCAAAACGGAACCCACCCGCACCCTCTCACCGCAGCCTTTCACGCCGTGATTGGATCACCGGCTTGCTGATCGCTCCGACTCTGCTGTCGGGGTTGCGGCTCCTGGCAGACAGCCCCGCCAAAGCCACGGTTTCACATCCCCAACGGGTGGTTCGTGACGTCGAAGGCTGGACGGTCCGCATCGACACCCGGCTGTGGTCTGAGCAACGCGCCGCTACTGACAAAGCCTTGGAACTCCTGGCGGTCCAACTGCGTGAGATCATCCAGGTAGTTCCCGCACCGGCCGTCCAACACCTGCGCAAGATCACCCTCTGGTTCACCCGCACCTATCCCGGCGAAGGCGGACGGGCCGAGTACCACCCGGGCGCCGGTTGGTTGCGCGACAACGGCCGGGATCCCGCCATGGTCCACGGCGTCGAATTCACCGACATCCCGGACTTCGAATCCGAGACCCGGCGCATGCCCAATTTCACGCTGCATGAATTGGCCCACGCCTATCACGACCGCGTGCTGCCCGGTGGATTCTCAAACACCGAAATCGCCGCCGCCTACAAAGCCGCCAAGGCCAGCCAACGCTACGAGCGCGTTCAACGCAAAGATGCCGCCGGTAAAA
>CANHYD010000328.1 GCA_947464705.1 Verrucomicrobiota bacterium
CGATCAGAATCCGGACCAATTCTCGTGCCGGGTAAACCGACCCAGAGCCATCTTCTGTCCGTCGTGAAATCCGGCGAGATGCCCCAGGGTGGCAAGCCATTGTCACCGGAGCAGGTGACGCTCATCGAGCGGTGGATTGCGCAGGGAGCTCCGACATTGCGCCCCGAACCATTGGAGGTGCCGCGTTGGATCATCACCGAAGAAGAGCGCGGATTCTGGGCTTTCCAACCAGTGGGGCATCCCGAGCCACCCCAAGTCCGATCTTCCAAAACTGTTCGAACACCCATCGACGCCTATTTGCTGGCTCGCCTGAAGAAGGAAGGGCTCGGATTCGCCAAGCCCTCGCGACCCGAGCAATTGATCCGCCGAGTCACCTTTGATCTGACAGGGCTTCCGCCGACTCCAGAAGAGGTCGAAGTGTTCCTCCAGGATTCCTCCGACGCGGGTTATGAACGCCTGGTGGATCGGCTCCTGGATTCGCCGGCCTATGGGGAGCGCTGGGGACGTCACTGGCTCGATGTGGCTGGGTACGCCGACTCCAATGGTGGCGTGGAGGCCGATTCCGAGCGTCCGTGGGCCTGGCGCTATCGCGATTACGTCATCCGCTCGTTCAACGAAGATCGTCCGTTCGACGAATTCATCACGGAGCAATTGGCCGGCGATGAACTCCTGCCCGCCGTCTCTGCTGACCTTACGGGCCGGGATCTCGATCGTTTGGTAGCCACCGGTTTTTTGCGCATGGCTCCGGACCCGACCGGAGATGGTCCGCCGGAGCCCGAGTTGGCGCGCAATCAAGTCATCGCCGACACCCTTCAGATTGTTTCCTCGTCGTTGTTGGGGCTGACGGTCCACTGCGCTCAATGCCACGACCACCGGTATGACCCTATCCCGCAGGTCGATTACTACCGGCTGCGCGCGGTGTTTGAACCTGGTTTCGATTGGAAGCGTTGGAAGAATCCCGCCCAACGTCTGGTCTCGTTGATGGCACCCGCCGACCGTTCCCTCGCCGAGTGCGTCGAGCAGGTGGCCAAGGTCCACGACGCAGAGGCGACCCGGCTGCATGATCAACTCATCGAGAAGTTTGTGCAGAAGCAGTTGCTCCTGGTGCCCGAGGCTCGGCGACCGGCGGTCATCGGTGCGCGGAAGACACCCGCGGCCCAGCGCAGCCCCGAGCAACTGCAGTTGCTCCGCGAATTCCCCATGTTCCAAGACCACATCATCTTGGGTGAGATTGATCGGGAGGGAGCCAATCAGGTGGAAGAAATCCGAAAGCGTGCGGTCACCGATCGGGCTCTGAAACCTGCCGATTCTCTGGTGCAGGCATTGGTGGAATCCGCGGTCGAGCCCGTAGCCACGGTGCGCTTCCATCGGGGTGATCCTCAGCAACCTCGGGAAGTCTTGAAGCCCGGGTTATTGTCGGTCATGGGTCTGGGCGGTTTGGAAACCGACATCCCGGAGGCTCTGGCGGGTCGCCGAACCACGGGCCGTCGCCTCGAGTTGGCCCGCCGACTCACGGACCGCAGAAATCCGCTCACCGCCCGCGTGTGGGTCAATCGCCTCTGGCATGAGCATTTTGGAGTGGGCCTGGTGGCGACACCCGGCGACTTTGGGGCACTGGGTGAACGCCCCAGTCATCCAGAGCTTCTCGATTGGTTGGCTGCTGACTTCATGGACCACGGCTGGAAGAACAAGCGGCTCCACCGCCGGATTGTGACCAGCGCTGCCTACCGTCAGGGCACCGTGAACTCGGCCGCGCAGCGTAAGGACCCAGACAATCGATGGCTGGGACGCTTCCGCCTCCGGCGTCTGGATGCCGAAAGCCTGCGTGACGGTCTTCTGGCGGTGAGCGGCCGCCTCGATGCCACCCGTTTCGGCCCGCCAGTTCCCATCGCGGTCAACGCTCAGGGCCAGTTTGTGGTGGGGCGCCAGAAGCGTGATGGCAACGGCGATGCGGTGGGTGTGGAGGCCGGAGGCACCGCTGACTTCCGACGCAGTCTGTATGTCCAGGTGCGTCGGACCATGCCCGTGGGGGTTCTGGAGACCTTTGATGCTCCCGTGGTCAATCCCAACTGCGAAGCTCGACCGGTTTCAACGGCCGCCCCGCAATCCTTGATGTTCCTCAATGACGGGTTTGTTCTGGATCGCTCACTCGATCTGGCCCAGCGCCTGCGGCGGGAACATCCGGGTGATGAGCGCGCCCAACTCGACCGCCTCTGGCGTCTGCTCTTTGCCCAACCGCCGAAGCCGGCGGACGTGGATCGAAGCCGGCGGTTTCTGAGAGATCTTCGCGACTCGCTGGCCTCGCCCGACGCCAAAACACCGGGGAAGCCAGCGACCGCTGCGCCCCCGGGATCGCCGGAGATCTTACCCGACGAGCGCTCTCTCGCCGCATTGTGCCAGGTGCTCTTGGGTTCCAACCGATTCCTCTATCTCGACTGAGCCATGGATCGTCTTCTCAACACCGCGTCTCCGTCGGGCTTCTGCTCTCGGCGTCACTTCCTTCAGGCGGGCAGCGCCTTTGGTCTCGGATCCACGGCCTTGGCTTGGCTCCTTCAGCAGGAGGGGCTTCTGGGTGCGCCGGCCCGGCCGGAGTTGGAACAGCGTACCTACGATCTGAAACCCAAGGCCGGTCACCATCCGGCTCGCGCCCGGGCCATGATCTCGATCTTGATGATCGGTGGCCCAAGCCAAATGGACCTCTTCGACCCCAAGCCGCTATTGAAGGAGTGGGCCGGAAAACCCTTCCCGGGCGAGTTGAAGTTCGACAATGCCGGACAGGCCAGTTCCAAGGTCATGCCCGGGCTTTGGGAGTTCCAAAAGCACGGGCAATGCGGCACGGAGTTGTCGTCGTTGTTGCCTCATCTGGCCCGCGTGGTGGACGAAGTGTGTGTGGTGCGCTCCATGCGGACCGCAGTGAACAACCACGGGCAATCGCTGCACGCGCTGACCAATGGCCGCATCACCGCCGGGGCACCCACCCTTGGCAGTTGGCTCTCCTACGGGCTCGGCACTCCCAGCCAAGAGTTGCCTGCCTTCCTCACGCTGACCCATCCCTCCGGGTTGCCTCTTCTTGCGGAGGCCAATTGGTCCAACGGATGGCTGCCGTCGATCTTCCAGGGGACCGTCGTCCGCCCGACGGAGCCCCGCTTGTTGAACCTGGATCCGGCTCCCCACCTGCGCGGAGCGCCTCAGGAGCGGCAGTTGGAACTGCTGAGTCACCTCAACCGAGATCACCGGCTCGAGCATCCCGGCGAACAGGA
>CANHYD010000329.1 GCA_947464705.1 Verrucomicrobiota bacterium
GCCTTCGCGAATCAATCCGAGCAACGTGGTGTGCAAGGTCTGGGCGGCCAGCAAATCAACTCGGGGCGGCAGGCCGTTTTTCTGGCCATGCACGCTCTTGAGATAGGCGCTGCCACCGAGGCCCTGCAACGGGTCGGCCAAGTCTACAGGAGCACCGAGGAGCAAAATGACATCCCCAGCCGCCTTGAACCACTGGGTGGTGATGTGCTCGGGCTTTTCGATGATCCCCACCACCGCCACCGTGGGCGTCGGATCGATGGATCCCAAGGCGCCGCGCTGGTTGTAAAGGGACACATTGCCCCCGGTGACCGGAGCGTTGAAGGCGCGGCAACCCTCGGCCAAGCCGCGGACCGACTCCTTGAGCTGCCAGAAAATCTCGGGATTGTGCGGGTTGCCGAAGTTGAGGTTGTCGGTCGAGCCCACCGGGACCGCTCCGGAACAGGCCAGATTGCGGCATGCCTCGGTGACGGCGGCTTTTCCACCCTCGTAGGGGTCGAGATACACGTAGCCCCCGTTGCAATCGACGGTGAAGGCCACGTACTTATCGGCCAAGGGGGCCGGCGGCTCAAACCCATCGGCCGCGCCCGACTTGGCCGCGGCGTACTCGGCCTTGGTGATCGGGAGGCTGTCGGCCTTGATGCGGATCACGGCCGCATCGCTGCCCGGGCAAACGACTGAACCATCCCGCACCATGTGATCGTACTGGCCATAGACCCAGTTCTTGGAGGCGATGGTGTGATTGGAAAGAAGGGTCTTCAGGTCGCCCACCGGGTTGCGGGTGTCGGCGATGCCATCGAGGCGGAAAGCCCGGACTCCCGCCATGTAGGCCGCCTCACGGGACTCGCGCTGATACACCGGGGCTTCGTCTGCCAGGGGCTTGGCCGGCAGATCCACGACCACCTGGCCACCATGTCGGACGACCATGCGGCCGGTATCGGTCACCACGCCGATCTCGGCCCAAGGCAGGTCCCACTTGTCGAACACCGCCTTCACCTCGGCCTCGCGGCCCTTGTGGACGACGATGAGCATCCGCTCCTGAGACTCGGAGAGCATGATCTCGTAGCTAGACATGTTCGGTGCCCGTTGAGGCACCTTGTCCAACTCAATCTCGATGCCGGTTCCGGCGCGGGCAGCCGTCTCGCAAGTGGAGCAGGTCAGGCCCGCCGCACCCATGTCTTGCATGCCGGCGACACATCCGGTGGCCAGCAATTCCAGGCAGGCCTCGCAGACGAGCTTCTCCATGAACGGATCGCCCACCTGCACCGCCCCGCGCTGCTGCTCGGCCGATTCCTCGGTCAGATCCTGTGAGGCGAAGGCCGCACCGGCCAAGCCATCACGGCCCGTCGCCGGCCCGACATAGAACACCGGGTTGCCAATGCCGTGGGCGGCGCCGCGGGTGATTTGGTCGTGCCGCAAGACGCCCAAGGCGAAGGCATTGACCAGCGGGTTGCCCTCGTAGCTCTTGTCGAAGTACACCTCGCCCGCGACCGTCGGAATGCCGAAGCAATTGCCATAGTGGGCGATGCCCCCCACCACGCCTGTGAACAGACGGCGGACCTCCGGATTGGACAGTTCACCGAAGCGCAGCGAGTTGAGCGCGGCCACCGGACGGGCGCCCATGGTAAAAATGTCGCGGATGATGCCACCCACGCCGGTCGCGGCTCCCTGGAAGGGTTCCACGGCGCTCGGGTGGTTGTGCGACTCGATCTTGAAGGCGATGGCCACGCCGTCGCCCACATCGATGATGCCGGCATTCTCCTCGCCCGCTCCCACCAGGATCTTGTCGCCCTTCGTGGGGAAGGTCTTCAACACCGGTCGGGTGTTCTTGTAGGAGCAGTGCTCCGACCACATCACCGAAAAGATGCCCAGCTCGGTGTACGAGGGAGCGCGTCCAATGATCCCTAGGATCTTTTGGTACTCCTCGGGGGTGAGGTTGTGCTTCGCGACCAGTTCCGGGGTGATGGCAGGCTCGTGCATCGAAAGGGGCTACCATACGGAAATGGTCCGGGGGGACAAGTACGGGGAAAATCCCGTTCTTCCACCCCGACAAGGACCGAGTCCGATCGACAACCTGGAGTCGGTGGCTCACCCACGCACTGAGGCATTCAGAATGACGCCCGGAATGTCCAGGGGTTGGCGCGATGTTCACCAATTGTTCACCGGGGCGCGTTGACAGAGTGATGGAGGGCCGTTAGTAGGAAGAACGGTCAGTGGATCCCTTTCAATGAGCAGTGTCCTGAATGATCAGGTTCTTGTCCTCAACCGGCTCTGGCAGGCGGTCAACGTCTGTTCAGTCCGTCGGGCGCTGACGCTTCTCTTCGAAGGCAACGCCCAAGTGGTGTTCGGATCCGGGGACGGCGATTACCGGACGCTCAATTTCCAGCAGTGGCGCGACTTGTCCGACGCGGATCCCGAGGCCGATGGCTCCGTGAGCACAGTGTCCTTCAGGATTCGGGTCCCGAGGGTCATTCTGTTGATGGGCTTCGACCGTTTCCCGAAAAAAGAGGTCAAATTTACCCGGCACAACCTCTTCGAGCGGGACCAAAACACCTGCCAGTACTGCGGCACCGTGTTTGACCGGCGCGACCTCAACCTGGACCACGTGATCCCGCGGGATCGGGGAGGACCGACGACTTGGGAGAACATCGTCTGCTCCTGCATTCCGTGCAACACGCGCAAGGCCAACCGGACTCCGGCCGAGGCTCACATGCGTCTGGTGCGCAAGCCCAAGCGACCGAAGTGGCGTCCGTTCGTGCAGGTCAGCTTCGGGGCGACCATGCCCGATAGTTGGCGGCATTTTCTGGATGTCGCTTATTGGAATGTCGAGCTGGGTTCCGAGGTCGGCTGAACAAGAACGATGCAGTTGGAGGTCATTGCTGCTGAGCATTCTCAGCAGCATTCTCAGGGCTGCTCCACGGGTAGGGCGATGTCTCCGAAAGCGCGAACGTCTGCGGTGCCGGACCGCTCGGAAATCGGTCCCTACCTCGGAGGCGGCTCGGCCAAACAACGCAGGTCTTACCACCCACTGGCCAATCTCAGGCGAGCTCCGGAGGTAGGGCGATGTCTCCGACAGCGCCACGTCTGCAGCACCGGACCGCTCGGAGATCGGTCCCTACCCCAGAGGCCATTCGGCCAAACAACGCAGGTCTTACCACCCACTGGCCAGTCTCCGGCAAGCTCCGGGGGTAGGGCGATGTCTCCGACAGCGCCGCGTCCACAGCGCCGGACCGCTCGGAGATCGGTCCCTACCCC
>CANHYD010000330.1 GCA_947464705.1 Verrucomicrobiota bacterium
GGCGGATCCGCCTGAATCCATGATTGGGATCAGCCCCCCAGGTTGTTGCTTCGGAGGGTGACCGGATGGGTAACCCTCGGTATCCGAGCCCCAAGGGGATTACTTCAGTTCGTGGGATTCGACCTTCACGCCCTTCTTGAAGGTGTTGAAGCCGAACATCGAGGGTTCGAAGGTGCCCACAGGACTCACGTCGGCCTTTTTCGGGACTTCCAGTCCAGTCAGGGAATAGGCCGCATTGACGAAGAGTCGGCGGAGGTCCTCGCTGCGCAGATCGGCGGCAGCTCCGATGGTGGAGCAGAGGATCTGGGAGGTGTGCCCGGAGGTTCCCTTATAGTCGCGCAACCAAACCAACGGCATCGCTGGCTTGCTCAGGTTCGGCGGGTCGTTGGGTTGCATGCCGGTCAGAACCTGGCCATGCATCAGAATGGTCGCATCCTTCGGGAAGTCTGGGTTGACCCCATACACGTCGCTGGGTCCAAACACATCAAAAACCCCGTTCAAGATCGGATGCTTCGCATTTCGGCCGTCGATCACGCCGCGTGTGGCTTCTTTTCCATGATGACCGTGGTGGTAAGTCCACGTCTCGCCCACGGTCTTGCCCCCAAAGCCGCCACCCTTGGCCGTCCAAGAATAGCTCGCGTAAGGGCTTTGCTTGTTGCGTTCGTAGTTGAAAGCGTGGGTTGCCGTCCGGAGCACCATCATGGGCTTGCCGCTGTCGAGGTACCGCACGAAGTGCTCCATGTCGGCATCGGGCAGTTCGCGAAAGCGGAACTGATTGACCACCAGATCGGCCGAGGCCAGCAGATGCATGCCCGGAATTTGGGTCTGGTTGTTGGGATTGATGGTCCCATCGGTATCCTGGCTGAAGAGCACGGTGCACTTGAAACCATGCTTTTGACTGAGGATTTTGCCCATTTGCGGCAGGCTTTCCTCGGAACGGTACTCTTCATCGCCACTGAGCATGACGATCGTCTTTCCATTGGCCGTTCCGGCCTTGGGTTCATAGGTCACCCAGGAACCCGCGAGGGTGGGTAGCGCGGAAGCCAGCAGGGAGACCAGCGAACAGGTCAGAGCACGAGATGGGGCGTTCTGTTTCATAGGCGTGACCTCGAGTTCAGCACGTCCCCGCCGAGCAAGCCAGACTTTCAGGATTTTCGGAGCCTGTCCCTCGTTAGTCGGAGCCTGTCCCTTGTTAGGGCCAATCCGGAAAAACTTGCCCTCAGAGCCTGTCCCTTGGCGGGAACTGCCTCGGTTCTACTGTGGAATGCGCGTCAAAGTGAGGACCGGATCTGGCACAGGTAGTGCCACAATGACTCAATCTGTCGCCGAAGAGGGCCGTGCGAATGAGTTTTCCAGCGATTGAGGGGCGTGAAGTTGGCGAAACCCAGATTGGCCCTGTGAATGCTTGAGACATTCCAGTCGGTCTTTGGAGGCGGGTTTCCCCTGAAACCTCTGCCTCCCGGAATGAGTCCGATGAAACCAGTGAACAAATCCGCCTCGGATGACTCCAACGCTTTCAGAGAGATGAAAACGAATTTCAAGACCAAGCGGACCACAACCGATTCCCATTCGAGTTCTGGCAAAGCCAAAGGGCTTCGGGCTCGGACCTCTTCAGCGAAGTTGCGGCCGCGCCGTTCCCGCAAGCCGGTCATTTCCAAGCGCTCGCGCCCCATCGTTCTACCCCCAAGCCCTGCTGCTGAGCGGGCTCGGATCAGCGTACCGCGTGGTCCGCTGCCGTTGGGCGAGGCGCTGATCCCCATCGAAACCCTGGCGACCTCCCGGGTCGTACCGATTCAGGTCGAATCCGAGTTGCCCAGTGTCGCCACTTTGCGCGAAACGCGCCTTCCCGATACCGCCGGTCGCGGAGTCTGGGACGAGCATTCCTCCTTGAGGCTCTACCTCCGTGATGCTGTCGAGACGCCGCTGCTCAACGCCAAAGAGGAGGTCGAGTTGGCTCGCCGCATCCAGAAGGGAGACGATGCAGCCCGAGAGCATATGATCCGCGCCAATCTGCGACTGGTCATCAAGATCGCCCGCGAATACGAAGATTACGGGCTGCCTCTCTTGGACCTCGTCAATGAGGGCAACATCGGACTCATGCGCGCCGTGGAGCGATTTGACCCGGACCGCGGAGCCAAGCTTTCGACCTACGCTGCCTGGTGGATCAAGCAGTCCATCAAGCGAGCGCTCTCCAATCAGTCCAAGTCCATCCGTTTGCCCATTCACATCGTTCAGGAATTGGCCCGGATGAAGAAGGCGGAGGTGCGTCTCGAATCCGAGTTGGGTCGTCCTGCAACCGATGTCGAGTTGGCTGGGGAGTTGGAATCCGATGTGGATGACATCCGTCGCTGGCGCGAGGCCGCTGCGGTCGGGGCGACTTCCTTGGATGCCCCGATTGGTAACGATCCCGAGTCCAACCGCATCGCCGATGTCATCGCGGACGAATCCGCGGTGATGCCTTGGGCCGGTGTGAGCGAATCCAGCAATGCCGAATTGATGCGCGAATTGGTGGGTTCACTCAATTCTCGCGAGCAGGTCATCCTCAACCAACGGTTTGCGCTGGAAGGCGGCGACCCGCGCACACTTGAGGAAATCGGGGCTGATTTTGGTCTCACCCGTGAACGGATTCGTCAGTTGGAGGCTGCCGCATTGCGCAAGCTCCGCGACCGGTTTCTCGCCCGTGAGGCGATGGCGGAGGCCTGAAAGCCACCGTTGGAAGGGGCGAAGGAAGGTTTACCTCGTAGGATGTACTTGGGAGCCCTTTGAACTGACACAGTGAGTCAGTTCGAGGGGGCTCCCGGATTCTTTGAGCGGGTGAATCGCTCTCGAAGTGTCAGCAACGCGGGCAGCAGGGTCATCGCGGCGATCATGCAGGTCGCTGTTCCTACAGCCATCACCCAGCCTAGGCTTCGGATACCGCGGTGGTCGGCAATGATAAGGCTCCCGAATCCGGCGATGGTGGTCAGACCGGAGATCAGCACCGCTTTGCCGGTGCTCTTGCCAAGGATAGCAGGGGTCCGCTCCTCGGCGAATCGGTTCAGGATGTGGATGCCATTGGTCACGCCAATCCCGATGACCAATGGCAGGGTCATGATATTGGCCGGATTGAACGGGATGCCCGTCATTCCCATGAAGCCCACCATCCAGAGGGCCCCGACGGCGACCGGCAGCAGCGACAGGACAACCCGAGTGGGTGAGCGGAAATGAACCAAGACCAATAGCACGATGGCCCCGAGGGCCCAGCCCGCC
>CANHYD010000331.1 GCA_947464705.1 Verrucomicrobiota bacterium
GAGGAGTGCAAGAAATGCCACCGGCCGAGCTGCCTGTGGCCGTCGATTTGTCCGGTGTTCGAGATCAACGAAAAGGCAGGTCTCGATCTCCTCAAGGGATCCCGCACCCAGCCCGGGGTGAAGCACGTCTTCGTTCAGTCCGGCATTCGCATGGATGTCGCGCTGCGGACTCCGGAGTACATGAAGGAACTGGTGCAGAATCATGTCTCGGGTCACATGAAGGTCGCACCCGAACACATGAATCCCGACGTGTTGCGCCGCATGCGCAAGCCGGCCGGCGACTTCCCGGCCTTCATGGACAAGTTCTTCGACCTGAGCGAACAGGCCGGCAAGGAACAGTACCTCGTGCCTTACTTCATCTCGAGCTTCCCTGGATGCACCGAGAAGGAGATGGGAGCGGTGGAGCAGTTCCTCAAGGACGAGAAGTGGAATCTCCAGCAGGTGCAGGACTTCATCCCATTGCCCATGACTGGATCGGCGGCGATGTACGTGACCGGCCTCGACATCAACACCGGCAAGCCCATTCCGGTGGTCAAGGGGGCGGGGGATCGTGAGCGTCAGAAGCGCATGCTCCGGCCCAATGCAGTGAACGAAACCCGTGTGACCGGCAGCCGCCGGCGCATGGCCTCGGCGGAGTTCTGCCCGGGGGCCCAGATGGACACGGTGGACTGATTCTGGTGTCGGAACTCGGGGCCAGGAACGAACGACGAGGCCGGCATTGAAAACGGGTTGAGAGAGAGGCCTGGTGGTAGGGTCCAGAGTCTAGAGTCTAGCAATTCGATTAAGCTGAGCCGGAACGATTCCGTTGGGAAGAAGCAGCAGCCCACACGACGGATCCGATGGCATCGTTCCGTAGAGGCTCAGAGACCCCACAGAGAATCCCTCTGGCCCTGGATGAGTCGCCAGTGGCCGACACCGCTTGCGAGTGGATTTGGTTGAGCGTTGTCTTTTTCGCCCTGGCGTAGCTCCGCTCAGGCGACTTGAAGCTGAGGTTCGTCCTCGGAGGACGGTTCGTCGAACTGGACTCTGGGGCGGGCGGGGGACTGGGTCCTCCGACGTGAAAGAGTGTCGATCAAGCCGCTTCCGGCCCGTGCTTCCGCCCGGACCACATCCCGGATCTCCTCGGCGATCATGAAGCAGAGCTTGGGCAGTAGTTGCTCCTCGATTTGCGTGGCGACGAGCTTTTGCACGAAGAACGCCTCTTCGACCCGTCGCTGTTCCTCCTGGAACATCGTCTCGAGGGCGCTCCGGCGATCCGTGCCCACGGGCATGGGTTGCTTGGACCAGGCGGCGATCTTGTTGGGCAATTCGGTCTGGAGGAGATGCTCAGATTCGTCGTGTCGGCCGTTGCGTCGCAGCACACAAGCCTCCCGGAATTGGTCGACGAGGGAGATCCACAGCGGGTCGTTGGCATACGCTCGGTTCATCATGATCAGTGAACATCGAGAAAGCACCGAGGATGCCAACCCGTGAATGCGGGCATTTCTGGGGGTTTCCCCAGCCGGGGTGAGTGGGTCTGGGAAACTCGTGCCGGGTTGGGCCGGCCGGTCTTGCCGACTTCGGGTGCATCAGTCCGTCGGAACGTGTTGATTGGATCGGTCGTGCCGGCGGCACCTTCTCGCATCCCGCCATCGCTTTCCTCCCAACAGAATTTGCTCCGGTTAGGCATTTCGCCCCAGGGCCCGGGTGAAGATCCGCCGGGGTTCCTGAATAAAGAGATCCCTCAGCAGGGTTTCCACACCCGCTGCCTGAGGTTCCTCCAGCCGCAGGCTGGCCCGGAAGGCCGCCAGGAAACTCACCATGACCAGGCCGAAGAAGAGGCTGTAGCGGTTCCACTCCAACCCCAGGGCCATCCCCCGAAATCCTCCGACTGTGTCGATGAGCAACCCCCACAGCACCGGTGACAGACCCAGCGTCACCTGCCAGACCACCATGAAGAGGGCGAAGAAGTGGTTTCGGCCCAGGCGCGGCACGATGGCCATCGCCAGTCGATTGTTGGCCGCCGAATGCAGGGCGTTGAGCAACCCCAAAGGGACGATGAACGTGAGGACCAATGGGATCCGCGGCGTCCAAATCCCGGCCGCCATGAGGAACCAACCGCCAGCGACCAAGAACCCGGCCAGCATGATGAAGCCCAAGGCGGGCTTGCTACCATGGAGATCCAAGCGGCGACCCCCGAACCAGTAGGCACCCAGTCCGCCGAGGAATTGCACCGCCATGAGGACCAAGATGGACCCGTCGGCAAGGTCGGCCCCGCTTTTCAGGAAGGCGACGATGAACGTGGTAAGTCCGCCATAGGCCAGCGACCACACAGCATTGAGTTCCAGCAGTTTTCGGAACGGAGGGTGCGCCGCGATGGCCGCCCAGGGGACTCGCCCGGTTCCGGTGCGCTCGTGGGGAGGTACCGGGGTGTCGGGCATTTGCCGCAGGAAGTGGAGACTGGCCACGCCCATAATCCCGCTGAAGGTGAAGGCCAGCATGAATTGCCATGGCTGTGCGGGCGATGGGAGGAAACCTCCGGCCCCGAGCAGAGTGGCCACGATGAGGAAGCAGAGCAGGCTGGCCCCATTGGAAGCAGCCTGGTCGCCGGCCAGATAACGGCCGCGCAACTCGAGGGGTACCAAGCCGGTGATCCACGGCAACCAGGCACTGCTGGCGATTCCCCGGCACAGGTTGAAGCCGAAGAGCAGGGACAAGAGCAGGATGAGTTGGCCGCCGCCGCCGATCCAGGGTCCCGTCAGCGGGGTCAGGGCCATCAGGAAAGCGAAGACGATCCGAGCGGTCCAACCCGACACCACGAAGCGCTTGTAGCCGATGCGGTCGAGGTAAGCGGCCGCCGGGATCTGGGTGATGGTCAACAGCGGCATCATTCCGGCCACGACCCCCAGAATGGTGGCGTTGGCTTGGAGAGACTTGGCGTAGAGCACCATGGGCCCTCCGAGGATCACCTGGAAGGACAGCGCATTGAACAGGGCAAACCCATAGGCGTGCCGGAGTTGGAGCGGCTGGGAAAGGGTTTGTGAGGTGGCTTGCGACACGGTCTCTCCAGGGAGGATGGGTCCGTTCGGGGTTTGGGTTCAGCGCGGTTCCCGGATCAGAGCACCACTGACAACCGCTGATAGAGTGCGCTCAGAGGCGTCGGCGGGTCGATCCCAAAGGTTCCGGGTGGGCGCCGCGAGACGGGGGCCCGGTTCCTTGACGCTCTCCGGGGTCAACCCTAGCCTTGGAAGCTGAAAGACTAACC
>CANHYD010000332.1 GCA_947464705.1 Verrucomicrobiota bacterium
ACCGCGCCCTCTGGGCCAATGTCCTGCTGACCCTGGGCTGCCGAACCGAGTAGGCCATCTGATCCGAGTGTCACAAATTACTCAGAATCTCGAGCCCCGCCAACGATCAGGCCACCCCTGAGACATCACTTCGGGAATCATTGAAGCCACGGTCTGAACCGGACCTAAGGGCGCGCGAAGGACGGCCCCGATTAATCCCCGCACTCGCGCCGAGAAACACGTCCAAGCCGTCAGGGCTTGCTGGTAATGGTCTCCCAATCTAAATCCATCGTATCGGCGTAACGGGCCAGGGCCTTTTCGTGAAGAATCAAAACCGCTCGGGCGACACTCGAATCGTCGGCGTGCCCCATGATCGGGGTGTGATCCGGAATCAGGTCTGTCTTCTTGTGGGCGTAGGTGATGGCAAACACGGCAGCGGCCAACGCACTGTAGGGCAAGTCTTTGTAGGCACCTTCTGCGACGTCTTCAACCAAGTCGGCCAAGAACTCGAGTTGGTTAACCAAATGAGGAAAGTGCGGCGCGTTGATCTGCGCAAACTCCACCTTCCACATCGGAAGACTCCGAAGGACTTTTTCCAACGTGGACGGAGTGACTTGAGCGGCTCCATGAACCACATAGCTGGCGATCTCGGACATGCAAAAACTCTATCCAAACGACTTGGCTTAGGCAACCGATCCCACGGAAGCTGATCACGCCCCGCTATCGAGCTTTGCCTCAGGACCCCAGCGCGCGCAGACTCCCTCAACATTTGAAGGCCCGCATCGATCAAGTTTTGGTGGACCGAGGTCTTTGCGAATCCCGTTCGCAGGCTCAGCGTTCCATCATGGCCGGACAGGTCCGCATCAACGGTCACCCGGCCAAAAAACCCAGCGATTGGGTCCGCGACGGTGACGCTGTTGAGCTGCTCAGCGGGGATCGGTACGTTTCCCGAGGCGGCCACAAGCTCGAGCACGCGCTCCAGCATTTCGCCCTCTCGGTCCACGCCTGTCAGTGCATTGACCTGGGTGCCAGCACCGGAGGTTTCACCGATTGCCTGCTCCAACACGGCGCAGCTTCCGTCCACGCCGTGGATGTAGGACACGGACAATTGTCCTGGAAACTCCGACAAGACACTCGGGTCGTTGTGCGGGAACGCACCAACGCCCGGAGCCTGACCCTCGATCAACTCGCGCCCCACTCCTCTCCATTCGATGTCGCGGTGGCCGACTGCTCGTTCATCAGCCTTCGACTGATCCTGCCTCCCATTCCAGGCTTTCTCCGCATCGGCGGCCGCATCATCGCCTTGATCAAACCCCAGTTTGAGGCAGGCAAAGAGGAGGTGGATCGCGGAGCCGGAGTGATCACCGATCCTCAGATCCACGCGCGCGTGATCGCCTCTCTGGAAAGTTTTGTCGTCACCGAACTGCCTATGCTCGCTTGGCGCGGTGTCACCGAATCCCCCTTGCGGGGGCCAGCCGGCAACAAGGAGTTTCTGGCCCACCTCGAACGAATCGCGTGAAGAAAACCGCTGACGCCCTCCGCCGGATTGGCCTAATCGCCAATCCTGAGAAACCTCGAAGCATCGCGGTCATCCGAAAGGCTGTCACTCAACTCAAACGCCTGGGACGAGAAATCCTCTGCGACTCGGTCACCGCGCAGTTCGCTCGACTCAAGTCGGTGCCCACGGCCACCGATCCCGGCGCGCTGGCCAAGCAGTGCGATCTCCTGCTCGTTTTCGGCGGTGACGGAACCATGCTGAAGGTGGCCCGTGAAACCGCCGGTTCCGGGGTTCCCATTCTGGGCATCAACGCCGGGCATCTGGGATTTCTCGCAGCCGTTCAGGAAGCCGATGTGACTGGCGCGCTGCGCACGGTTATTGCCGGCAAGTTCCGCGTCGAAAACAGAGCGCTGCTCGAGGCAGTCATCCACCGCAGCGGGTCTTCGACGGTTCAGACCGCACTGAACGATTTTGTCCTGAGCCGCGGGCTGGCATCCCGCCTGATCGAATTAGAAGTCGCCGTGAATGGCGAACTCCTGACCCGTTACCGGTGTGATGGCCTCATTGCCAGCTCCCCCACGGGATCCACCGCCTACTCACTAGCGGCCGGCGGAGCCATCGTCAGCCCGGATGCTGACGTGCTGACACTAACCCCGATCTGTCCGCACACCCTTTCGATCCGCCCCGTGGTGATGAGCCTCGACTCGGTCGTCCAAGTCACCCTCATCAGCCGCCGACTGGAGGCCACCCTCGCTGCCGACGGCCAACAGCAGACCCACCTAAGCACCGGTGACCGGGTACTCATCCGCCGGAGCCACCAGGCGGTGAAGCTCCTACGCCCGGAGGGCAGCAGCTTCTTTGCAACTCTTCGCGAAAAGTTTGGATGGAGTGGCGGAAACCTCTGAGAACGGGGGCCATGAGAAGCGGGCGATCTGTGCCGCCGTTTCTCAAGCACACTGCAGAACAAGCGATGCTCCGATCAGCGCGAGTCTCCCCACAAGTGAACCACACACACCGCCGTTGAAGCCCTCTTGGGGGCTGACCGAGCGGATTGAACCAGTCCGCTGGAGCACCCCCTCGACTCGATCTTGGTGTTGACTTCCTGATTTTCGAACAAACTTCGACCTGAAGGGACAGGCTCCAGGGACAGGCTCCAGGGACAGGCTCCAGGGACAGGCTCCAGGGACAGGCTCCAGGGACAGGCTCCAGGGACAGGCTCCAGGGACAGGCTCCAGGGACAAAGCAGCGGCGAACAGTGCGCCTGAAAAAGGTGCCGAAATTTCTTTTCCCGGAATGAAAGGAATCTCTGGCGCGATGCGAATCCTTGGATAGCTGCCATGAGAGCTTCACTTTCCAGAACACGGTCCGTCCCTCGAGCCTTCACCCTGCTGGAACTGCTGGTGGTCCTCAGTGTCATCGGAATTCTCACGGCACTCTTGTTACCAGCCTTGGCACGCACTCGAGACACGGCACGCTCCAGTTCCTGCCTCTCCCACCTCAAGCAGTGGGGTATCGCCACCCATTTGTACGCATTGGATTCCGGCGGATGGTTGCCGGCCGATGGTGCGCCCAATGGGATCTCCACTCACAATGCATGGTACGCCGACCTGCCCCCGATGATGGGAATTCCCGCTTACCACGACGAAGGGTCCTGGCGAACCAACGCCCTGGCTCCACTGGGCAACCGCCTCTGGTTCTGTCCTTCCAACCCGCGCCGGAGCAACGGCCACCTGCTCTTCCACTTCGCGCTGAACCGTC
>CANHYD010000333.1 GCA_947464705.1 Verrucomicrobiota bacterium
ACGCGCTTTCGAATTGGAACGAGAACCCTCCGCCGTCCGCGAGGCCTACGGTCCCCATAAATTCGGTCAAAGCCTCCTGCTGGCACGGCGGTTGGTCGAAGCGGGCACACGACTGGTCCAGGTCAATTGGCCCCGGGAAGGCAAGACCGAGGTAGCCGGAAGCCCCCTCTGGGACACGCACGCCAGCAACGCCAGCCGCGTCCGGGATGTCCTGTGCCCCCAGTTCGACCGCTCCTTCGCCACCCTCATCGACGATTTGTCGAGTCGCGGACTGCTCGACGAAACCCTGGTCGTGACCATGGGTGAATTCGGCCGATCTCCAAAAATCAATGCCGTGGGCGGGCGAGACCACTGGGGCGCGTGCTTCTCGTTGGCCATGGCCGGTGCCGGGGTCCCGGGCGGACAAGTTATCGGATCCAGCGACCGCATCGGAGCCTATCCTGACTCGCGCCCGGTGCGTCCCCGAGATCTCTCAGCCACCTTGTTTCACCTGTTGGGATTGTCACCCAGCGCCGAATTTCTCGACGGCCTGGGCCGACCCCGAAGCCTCACTGACGGCGGCGTCGCGCTGCGCGAGATTGTCGGCACCTGACACGAATCCGCGTCGGTTTCCTCTGCGGGGAAAACCCTTCACTGCCCCGTTTTACCGCCGTTTTCCGCTCCTCGGGCAAGGCTCGGTTTTTATCGGCTCGATTCGGAGCAGGAGACACCCCGTTGCCCGCCTCTCCGGCCCTGTCCTCAAAAACCGGCACCTCCTGCGGGGACCGATCCGACGACCAATCACTGGCCAAGTCGCGGGCCGCATCGCTCGATTTCAACCCATCGAGGCACCGCTGGCTCAAAACCGCTGAGCGGAACTGAGAGGACCGGAGCGCAAACAACGGTTTACCCAGATTCAGGGCATCGGCGCTGATCTTCCGTCGGCGTTTTTTGATCACCCGCAAAAGCTTGTCGCGGTCGGTCCTGAAGGGCCGTTTCCATCGCTCGCTCCGGACCAACTCTCGAAGGAGAAAAAGATCGTGATCTTCTCCCAACTGGTCGCCCAAGCGCTCCAGGCCAAGGCCCCAGCCTGCCAAAGAGTTCGAGTCCTTCGGTTGCAGCAGGGCCAATTGATACGTCAGCTTTTTTGTGCACCGACGCCAACGGTGTTGATTACGGGCCGACGGCCTTGCCTGAACCTGCCTCCAACAGCGTCGTCCTCGTCGATAGGTCTGCCGAATCCTCTCTCCAAGCTCCTGCCACCCCGGCACTGCCCACCGTCGGGACTGGAATTCCTCCGCCAGTTCCTTGAGCCAACGTCGCACCCGGCGGGGCCGGTGTTGACGGTTCAGACTCCGAGTCAACGTCGAGGCCTCTTTGTGCAAGCGTCGGTCCAACCCCTTCCAGAATCCGTTGGCGATTCCAGCCCGGTCCACTGCGGAGATCAGGGACAGGCTCTGAACCCTCGCCCGAGCATCCCGTGCACCGGCCAATTCTAGCGAGCACTGGTGCAACCGATGCTGCCATCGCCGATGGTCCTTGGAGCGAACATGAGCCTGCGCCAAATCCAAAACAGCGCGCACTCGTTTCAATTCTCGCCGCACCTCATGGATCGCAGAGTCACCGAGAGGCTCCGTCAATTTCTTGCGAGCCCGCAGCGTCCGTTCATTGAGCAGGCGATGGAGTGCTTGGTCCGCAGACTCTCCGTTTTGAATGCAAAACGACATCCCCGCAGTTTCTCAAGAAGTCTCAAGATACCACCGTCAGACGGACGCCCCTTCAGCACTAAGAAATCCTTCGGGTTGGCGGGAGACCCGGGTGCCCGATTCAGGTTCCACCGGCTTTTGGAAGCCCTTCCAACGCAGGCTCTCTTCCGTGGCCTTCACGACTGGATGGGCCTAGGTGAGCAAATACCCCCAAAAGCGGGACTCATCCACCAACCCTCGAACGGTTAACTCACCTCGTGTGTCTCTGGCACCGGCGCGTGATTACCAGCAGGGCTCCGCCCAGCAACAGCAGGGCCCAACCCTCCGGCTCCGGCACGATCGCTCGAGGGGCACCTCGAACTTCCCACTCCACCAGTTTGCCGGTTCCTCCAGCCTCCAGATCGGCGACAAATAATGTCCACGCCCCATTGGGATCCATCCTTCCCAACGGTTCCAAGAGGGCTGTCCGCGGAGACGTGTCAAAGCTGACCGCGGGTGCGACCCGACGACCATCCGGTTGCCAGGTGCCGACGACCGCGCTGTCAACCCCACCACCCAGCGCCACCTGGTAGCGGTGGATATCCCAACTGGCCGCGTCCGAAAGACTCACCTCGAATCCCGAATCACTGTACCCGCTGGGAGAACCGGCGGTCCGACCCACACGATTGAGCAGCACAGCGATCTCGGACTCCAGACCGTCCGGAGTCTCGTGTCGGAGGTAAGCATAGTAATCCCCATTGAATGCCCCGAAGGCCGTGCCCTCGATGACCAATCGCACGGTCAGGTCGTAGGGTACACGGGCGTCGAGGCCCGTGACGTACTGGTTCCGAGCAACACCCGAGGGATCCCAATCGGGTATGGCCAATTGGAGCGATCGCTCACCCAGGACGAATCCCGGGGGCGATTGTGCCAGCAAAGGCGAAGTGCAAAGAATGAACGCAGCCAGCGATTTCAAGCACACCTGGGTTTTTGTGTTCATGGATTTCAATCGTTGGAGGGTCAGGGCTTTTCTTCGACTCGATAGAAACGGGTGGCACTGAGCCCATCGGGATCCCGGATTTCCAAGCGCCCCAGGTCGTCGGACCAGGTGCTGCCCAAGGGCTTCCAATCTTCTCCCACACCGATGCGGTTCGAGGCAGAAATTTGGTATCGCTGGTTGGGAATGACTGAGAACCGCAGACTGACCCCGACGGAGAGAGGGATGACCCGTAGGAGGTTCTTGGCAGCCCCGATCCGCCATTCCTCAGCAGCCAGGTGAACTTGAGCTTGAGCCGACTCACGCCCATCGCTGGCCGTGTAAGTGAAGGAGTCGATTTGGTTGTCCAGCAAGCTCGGGGCTGGCGTGTAGACAATCCAACCGCGCTCCAAAACGACAGTACCGCCTTGAGTGGAACGCGAATCCACCCGGGTCACCTGAAGCTTTCCGGAACGCCCAAAATCGTTGGTGAGAATCTGGGCGACTGGAATTTTAATCGGCTGCCCCGGCACCCTGGGGAGCGTGTCGTCCAGAGGCACCACCTGCGTCTGAACCCAGAGCTGCAAACTCG
>CANHYD010000334.1 GCA_947464705.1 Verrucomicrobiota bacterium
ACTACCCGATCGCGCGCCGCGCCGCCTCGCTGTCTCCATCCCTCACCCTCGTCATTGATTCGAAGGCCAAGGAAATGAAGGCCAAGGGCGAGGACGTCGTGGGCTTCGGAGCCGGTGAGCCCGACTTCGACACGCCGCAGCACATCAAGGATGCCGCCGCCGCCGCCCTGGCTGCGGGCTTCACCAAGTACACGCCGAGCAGCGGCATTCCGGAGCTGCGCCAGGCCATCGCCGACAAGTTCCTCCGCGAGAACGGCCTGACCTACAAGCCCTCGCAAATCATCGTCAGCAACGGCGGCAAGCACTCCTGCTACAACGTCATCCTGGCCACCTGCCAGGAGGGCGACGAAGTGATCATCCCCGCCCCCTACTGGCTGAGCTATCCCGAGATGGTGAAGCTGGCCGGCGCCACGCCGGTGATCCTCGAGACCACCGACCAGACCGAGTTCAAAGTGACCCCGGCGCAATTGCGCGCGGCGATCACCTCCAAAACCCGTCTCTTTGTCCTCAACTCCCCGAGCAACCCGACTGGTTCGGTCTACACGCCCGACGAGATCAAGGCCCTCGGCGATATTTGCGTCGAGAAGGGCGTGCTCATCATGAGCGATGAGATTTACGAGCACCTGACCTACGACGGAGCCCAGGTGAAGAGCGTGGCCAGCTTCAGCAAAGCCCACTACGACCACACCATCATCGTCCACGGATTCGCCAAGGCCTGGAGCATGACCGGGTGGCGCTTGGGCTTCCTGGCCGCTCCCGAGCCCATCGCCAAGGCCATCGACGCCATCCAAAGTCACAGCACCAGCAACCCCTGCTCGTTCGCGCAGAAGGGCGGCGTGGCCGCGTTGACCGGCTCGCAGGCCCACCTGCCCGGTTGGCTGGCCGAGTACGCCAAGCGCCGCACCCGCGCCTGGGAGATGCTCAACGCCATGCCCGGCGTTTCGTGCGTGAACAGCAAGGGAGCGTTCTACCTCTTCCCCAACATCTCCAAGACCGGACTGAAGTCGGCCGACTTCTGTGCCCGGTTGCTCGAGCAGGAAAAGGTCGCCGCCGTCCCCGGCATCGCCTTCGGCGCCGACGACTACATCCGCATCAGCTACGCCACGAGCCTGGCCAACATCGAGAAGGGCCTCGGCCGCATGGACCGCTTCGTGCGCTCGCTCTGAGCAGTCAACGATCGACCACCGGCGAACTCATCGACGGAGTCCATGGCTCCCTCTTATCCGTTAGATATTAGGGAGCGCACCTCAGTCGCAACAGCACGCCGGAGCCACCGCCCGTAGACATTCTTCCAATTCTTCGCCTCCTCCAGAGGTTCAGCCAGCTTCAAAGGCTCTACTGTCGAAATGGGGTGCTTCATTTTTGTGAAGCCCCATCCCCGCGCAAACCAACCGAGAAATCTGTGCGCCCATCCACGCGAAGGCCGCGGTGCTGCAGGTTGCTTGGCAGTTGGAGTCCCCCACTGGATGACTGCGGTGGGAAACAACCCAACGACACCAGAACCCGACATGAGGATTTTCGCCGGTCGTTTCAACGGCTGGATCAGGTCCCCGCTGTCACCGGTTCTTGTTGACCACGATCGTTGGTACCTCGACGTCCGACGAGGCGACGCAACCCCTGGTCGACTCCGTAGAGGGCCGACCAGGGCATGATCCGAGGACGAAATGCCCGTAGGGTGAAAACTGCGGAGGGTGGGTGCATACCTTCGCTCTCAAAGCCGCTGCATAAACGTCATACTCGGCCAACCATGGTACCTATGCGGGGAGGTGCCTCGGGTGACGCTGACGATGCAGTGCCATCATGGGATCGCTTGCTACGCCGAACGTTCACCGACGGATTTCTCGGCAGGGCCGCCAATTGGCGGATTACTTGCTTGGGATCGGCTCAAAACGCCCTCGATCAACGAATCCATCAACGCTCGCAATTCGGAGGGTAAGTTCTGAACGGATTCATACTGTTGTGTCAGGATATACTCCAAATCGTTGCTGAGATCCCGGCCTGTCTCGATGTTGCGCAAGACGATCCCCAGGCACGCGGCAAATTTTCGCTCATGCCCCTGCTGCAGCCCATTCTTGCCAAGCTCGATCACCTCCTAGGGAAACCAAGAACCCTGGGCCTTGAAGTCCATCTCACCCGCGTGCTGTTTTGAGCGCAGAAAAGGCCTCGTCAAAGGCAGCGAACTCGGCGCACTCCAGATGGTTGGTTTTTCTGGCGGAATGAGAACGCCGATTCGAGAATCCTCAATCCAAACTTCTCGGGTGGAGAACGCCTCATTTGGAAAGCACCGCGTGGCTACCCCCCGTCTCCGGTCATGAGGTAACGCTTCGGATGGTCCTCAACTGCAAAAGGTCCCAAAGATTACCGTACAAGTCCTTGAACACCGCCACCGTGCCGTACGGTTGCTCCGCGGGGCCGCGGACGAACTGAATTCCGTGATCGGAAAGGCGTGCGTGATCACGCCAAAAGTCGTCGGTGTAGAGGAAGAACGCCACACGGCCACCGGTTTGCATGCCGATGCGCGCCACCTGCTCCGGTGTCGATGCCCGTGCTAACAGCAGTTGTGCTCCGTGTCCGGCCCCCCTCGGTTGCACCACCACCCAGCGCTTTCCCTCTTCGGGGATGAATCGATCCTCCACGAGCTCGAAACCCACCTTGCCGACAAAAAACGCAATCGCTTCGTCGTAATCGTGAACGACCAAGGAGACGAGGCCCAAAAACTGGTTCATGGAACACACGTCGCCAAAACGGAGGGAGGCAGTCAAAGATTTCGTTGAAAACCGGCGAATTCAGTGTGGCTCGCCCCAATGTTGGCAACCTCATCGAACCCCGATTTCACCATCCTCAATCAGAAACGCTCGGCCGAGGGTAAAACAGTACGGTTGAATGCCTCTGGCCAGCCCGCCAGTGGGAGCGCAAACTCCCGGTTGAGATGATCACTTGGGTGCATGAGCAGGCCAATGGGCGGGCGATCTCGCAGAACACCTACTTCCGCAGTTTGGTAAATGGTGAGATGAGCCGAGAGCAATTCGCCTCGACTCAACGGCAATTCTTCTTCGCCGTGCGCTACTTTTCACGCCCCATGGCAGCGCTCATGGCACGCCAACCGAGTTCATCGCTGCGGCAGGGTTTGATCCACAACCTCATGGAGGAACACGGCAGCGCTGAAGACGGAAGCCGGATGGATCCCGCCCTGTCGCATGATCGGACCTTTGTGCGCTTTC
>CANHYD010000335.1 GCA_947464705.1 Verrucomicrobiota bacterium
AGCTTGGAGTCGATGAAGGCGTGAGCGATCCTACCCGCCAATCCATGGACTGAAGAGCTGTTGGGGGGAGTTTGACTCACGGGATCACCTCCAGCGGCTGCCCCTCACGTACCCGATCTGGCTCCAGCACCACCACCTTCTCTCCCACATCGAGGCCGGAAATCACCTCCACATCCGCCGCCAGGCGCTTTCCGGTGCGGACAAGTCTCAGTTGAGCCCGGCCCGCGACTGCGACAACCACGTACTCCAACTGTCCCTTCGAGAAAACCGCGGTGGATGGAACATGGGGCACGGTGGCTTGGCCGGTCGGCACCGCCACCCGACCGAACTGGCCGGCCCGCAATCCTGGCACAACCGGCAAGTCCAAGGTTACCCGATAGGTCCGACTGACCGCCTCGGCCACCGGAGCTATTTCCACCACCACGCCTTCGATCGAATCCTTTCGGGAGGCGATGCGCACGGGCAACCGGGCACCGGATGCAATCTGGTCGATCAGGGCCTCCGGTACATCCGCCTCGAACCGCAGGTGCGTCGGATCTTCGATCTCCACCAAGGGCCTCCCCGGGGTAGCCAAGTCGCCGATGTCCACCGCCTTGCGAGTAATGACGCCGTCGAAGGGAGCCACCACTCGGGCGTGACCGAGCAGCGTCTCGATTTCGGAGGCCGAAGCCACCGCCACGCGATGACGGGACTGCACGGCCTCCAATTCGGAGGGGGTGGCCGCACCGTCCTTGAGCAACCTGCCCACGCGCTCCAGATCCCGCGCCGCCTGATCCAAGACCGCCTTGGCGGAATCGAGCCGGGCCTGAGTCTCGCGGGCATCCAACGTGGCCAGCACCTGTCCCTGACGCACCGTCTGCCCCGGTGCCGCCGTGAGCGACTCAATCCGCCCGGCCACCTTGGCTTCCACGGTCGCATGCAGTCGGGTTCTGACGGTACCCACCACCTCCTCGGTGGCGGTAAAGCCATGGCTCTCCACGGCTGCCACCCGAACCTGGGCGGTCGGCCATGGCGCCGATAAAAGGCCAGGCTTCGGGTCAGGACTGCAACCGATCATCAGGGAGAGAAGTCCGAGGGAGGCCCATGGGAGCATCGTTTTCATGCCATTGGAAAAACCGCGTTCAGGAATGGAATCCGGCCATCAACCGATGGCCTGCTCAATGAATGCCTTCAACCGAGTTGCCGACATGGCCCCGGAGGTTCGGGCCTTTTCAGTCCCACGGTGGAAGACCACGAAGGTCGGAATGCTCTCAATGCGATGCTCGGAGGCGACCTCTGGCACCGCCTCGGTGTTGACCTTGAGGATCAACGCCTCCCGCTCCATCAGTCCGGCCAGTCGTTGAATCTCCGGGGCCACACTCCGACACGGGCCACACCAAGGGGCCCAGAAATCGACGAATACCGGGGCAGACACCTCAGCCACCAGAGCACGGAAACTCAACGAGTCACGAACCTCGATCACGGCCGGTGGCCTCACCAACTCCGCCTTGCAACGACCACAGCGGATCGGCGCATCCCACTGGCGATAGACCTGCCGATTGGCCTGGGAACACGAAGGGCAGGAAAGAATCACCCCGCGGTTGTCTGCTGTCAGATGAGCCATGATTCAACGTCCCAGATCCGAGGGAGCACAGCAACTGCCTGAACCGACGCCCAGCTTGTTGAGAACGATCCCTGCCGGACAAAATCCGGTGAAGGCAGACTGGATGAGGTTGACGCCAACGAAGCAGGTCAACAACAGCCACTTGGGGCTCACAAAATAGGCGAGGGACACGCTGATCAGGATCATCGATCCAGCCAGCACACGGATTATTTTCTCGGTCGTCATGGTGAGTCGTATTACCGGCAGCCTTGTTTGTTTCTGTTTATGAGTGTATAATCATCTTTAAAGAAATCAATACCTCTTTGAACCCGAGCTTCCGTAGGGACACTCTTCAGAGACACGTCGTGAAGCTTTCCCGATCCTTCGTCACTGTCTGGGTGACCGTGCCCCGTCGACCTTTGGCGGTAAAACTGAGCCGCCTGGCGGTGGAATCAGGGCTGGCCGCTTGTGCTCAGATCTCGGGGCCCTTGGAGTCCATCTACCGGTGGCAGGGCATTGTGGAGTCCGCCAAGGAGTGGCGGGTGGTGCTCAAGACCCGGTCCCGATTGCTGCCAAAACTCGAGGCTCTGGTGATGGCCCACCACCCGTATGAGACCCCCCAGTTTGTGGTGCTACCCATGGTGGGGGGCTCGGCGAAGTACGTCGATTGGCTGGCCGAATCGACCACCGCGGCACCACCGCGCAGCCTCCGCAAACGCTCCTAAAAAACCTAAAGCAATGGGTGTCAGCCCCCAACAGTTCGCCGCCATGGAAGCCCGTCTGTCCGGACGGACGCCCGGATCATCCGGCCAGACTCAATCCTTGCCGGAGCCTGGGTTGCACCTGCCTGAGGGCTCCCGAGTTTTGGGCATCGATCCCTCCTTGCGAGGGACCGGCTGGGGCGTGATTCGCATCGGAGTGGCAGGGCCGAGCTTCCTGGAGGCGGGAACCATCCGCTGCCCGAAATCCTGGGAACGTTCCCGTTGCTTGGGGGAGATCCAACGAGTCCTGACCGAGGTGCTCCGGAACCATCCTCCGGCCCTTTGCGCCTGCGAAGGTCTGTTCTTCGCCCAAAATCTCCAGACCGCCCTCATCATGGGAGAGGCCCGGGGGGCGGCCATGGCCACCGTGGCCCAAACCGGCGTGGAGATTCACGAGATCTCCCCCCGCAAGGTGAAGCTGGCCATGGTGGGCTACGGAGCGGCCCAGAAGATCGCCGTCGCCAAAATGGTCCAACGGCAATTGGCCCTGAGCGAAACTCCCGACCCCGATGCCGCCGACGCCCTCGCGCTGGCCTTGGTGATGGTGCAGGAGCTGCGCAACCCGCTCGGGCCAGCGTCGAAGCGGGTTTGACGGTCTGTGCCGTCCACGATTCTGGTGCTGCGATGTCGGCCCAGTCCGGCTTTCATCTCCCCATGCAACTCAACGTGGGCATCATTACCGTTTCCGATCGGGCATCTCAGGGACTCTACGACGATCTCGGCGGTCCCGCCCTGGTCGAGGCATCTGCGGGCTACGGATGGAACGTTCTCGAGAGTGTCTTGGTGCCCGACGAGATCCAGGACATCCAGCGGGCGATCCGTTCGCTCATCGGCAAAGGTTGCTCACTGGTGCTGACCACCGGTGGCACCGG
>CANHYD010000336.1 GCA_947464705.1 Verrucomicrobiota bacterium
CGTTGTGGTCGGCGAAGGGGACTTTCTCGAGGATGGACTTGGTGCAGTCTTTGTCGAAGGCGGCCCATCCGCCGTCCCGGCACTGGAAGGTCATCATCCACCGGATGGCCCGGTCGCGGCATTCATCGCGCCGTTTCCGGTCGGTGCTTGGGGTGAGCCGCAGGGCCAGAATGACCATGGCCGTGTCGTCCACGTCCGGGTTCCACTGGTTGGCGAATTCAAACACCCAACCGGAGGCTTCGACGTTGGCCGGGTTCTTGTGGATCCAGTCGCCCCGGAAACGGATCTCCTTGTCCATCAACCACTCGGCCGAGCGGCTGAGCTTGGGGTGATGGGCCGGGACGCCGGATTCACGGAGGCAAATCGCCACGATGGCACTGTCCCACACCGGTGAGAAGCACGGCTCGATGCGCACGGAATCTTCCGTGAAGTGCATGAGCTTCTGCAGTTCGTGATGCGCGCGGACGACTTGCGGGTGGTCATCGGGGTAACCCAGCGCGATGAGCGCGATGAGTGCATTGAGCATCGCCGGGAAGATCGCCGCCAAGCCATCGCTGCCCTCGAACCGCTCCAGCATCCAGGTCTCGGCTCGCTTGAGGGCCCGCTCCCGGAATGGGTGGAACCCGCTTCGACTGACCCATTCAGCGAATTTGTGCAGTCGATCCAGCCACAGGAAGATGTTCCGCAGCGAAAAGTCGAAATAGCGCGGACGCAGGGTTTCATCGAGTTCCCACTTTCCGTTGGGAAAGAGTTCATCGAGATCTACCGCCAGCTTTCGGGTGGGCCGGAAGTGGTTGATGATGGCCAGCGGAATGATCATCGCCCGCGACCAATTGCTCATCTCCCAAAAGTTGACGTGGAACCACTTGCCGATGAGGAGCACTTCGCAGGGGATGGTCGGCACGTGCTCCCAAGTCACCAGACCAATGAGGGCCAGATAGAGCTTGGAGAAGGTATTCATCCGCGGCACGCCGCCAAGGGAACGGGCCATTTCCCGAGCTCGGAGCATCCGGGGATCGGTGGTGGGGATGCCGGCCAGCTTCAGCGCCAAGTACGCCTTCACGGTGGCGTTCACCTCGGCCGGACCGTGGGGATAAATGTTCCATCCGCCGTCCGGGAGCTGTTTCTCGAAGATGTGGTGGACGGCCTTCCGCTGCCAGATTGGGTCCACCTTTCCCCACCAGTGGTAAAAAGCGACCATGTCGGCAACCAGGGTCACATCGACCATGAGTTCGCCCACCCAATACCCCTCGGGCTTCTGCTCGGACAGCAGGTAGCTCTGGGATCGGGTGATCGCAGCGTCGAGATCGGGATGGGCGGAAAAGACAGGCTTTCCCGAGGCGCTGTCCGCAGGCCGGAGCGGCGCTTGACTCACTGACATGGGTCAAGGATGCGGTTGGAGCTTCATCGCGCAAAGTGATTATTGAACTGCTGTCGGGGCGGATTGGGTTGGTTTGGGACTTGGGCTTTGCGGGGCCTCTCCTTAACCTCAAACCGTGTTCGGGAATCTTCGCAGCGTTCACTTCATCGGGATCGGCGGCACGGCGATGGCCAGCGCGGCCGTGGCCATGCACGAGTTGGGTTATCAGGTCACCGGTTCCGATCAGGATGTGATCTATCCACCGATGTCCACGTTCCTGGCCGAGCGGGGCATCCGGGTGATGGCCGGATACGCCGAAGTCAACCTGGCCCACCGCCCCGATCTGGTGGTGGTCGGCAATGCCATCTCCCGAGGCAACCCCGAGGCGGAGGCGGTGCTGGAGCGGAAATTGCGCTACTGCTCGCTGCCCGAATTGTTGAAGGAATTCTTCATCCGGGGCCGCCGCTCCCTGGTGGTCACCGGCACGCACGGTAAGACCACGACCGCCTCGCTGTTGGCCTGGGTGCTGGAGAGCGCGGGCCTGAATCCGTCGTTTCTCATCGGTGGCATCCCGCGGAATTTGGGGCAGGGAGCGCGGTTCACCGACTCCGAGTGGTTCGTCATCGAGGGTGACGAGTACGACACATCCTTTTTCGACAAGCGTTCCAAGTTCGTCCACTACCTGCCGGAGGTGGCCATCCTGAATAACCTGGAGTTCGACCACGCCGACATTTTCCCGACTCTTGGTGACATCCAGTTGAGCTTCCGTCGGTTCATCCACCTGATCCCCCGCAATGGCCTCCTCTTGGCCAATGGCGACGAGGCCAACATTACCCCGTTGCTCGATGTCCGGCACTGCCCGGTCAAGCGATTCGGTCTAGGGGCCGAGAATGAACTGAGGGCCAGCGGGCTGGTCCTGAAGGACGACAGTTCGGAGTTTGAGTTGGGCGGCACCCGGTTCCGGATTCCGATGGTGGGCGAACTCAATGTGCGCAATGCCTTGGCGGTCGCCGCGGCGGCCCGTCACTGCGGCATCCGCGATTCGGTGATCCAATCGGCCTTCGACACCTTTCTGAGTGTGAAGCGGCGGATGGAGGTCCGGGGAGAGGCCGGTGGTGTCACGGTCATCGATGATTTTGGTCACCATCCCACGGCCATCCGAGAGACGGTCCGGGCGTTGCGGGTGAAGTTTCCCGGTCGCCGTATCTGGGCGGTGTTCGAGCCCCGTTCCAACACGACGCGTCGCAATGTCTTCCAGCAGGAGTTGGTGGATGCATTGGAACGGGCTGACGCGGTGGTGGTGGCTGAAGTGGCCCGATTGGAGCAGTTGCCCTTGGGTGAGCGCCTCAACCCGGAGAAGCTCATGCAAGACCTGCGCCTCACCGGCAAGCCGGCCGCCTACTTGCCGACCGTCGAATCCATCGTGGACCATGTGGGTTCCGGGGCCCGCCCGGGGGATGTGGTGTGCGTTTTCAGCAACGGTGGTTTCGGAGACATCCACAACCGGTTGCTGGCCCGTCTTGGAGCCCACTGAATAAACGATCATTCGGCGCGTCAGACAGCATTGTGGGCCCTTCTTGGGACCCACTGCATGAACAAATCCTCTGTTGTTGCGGCCGCGCTGATTGCGTGGTCGTCCGCGGTCACCGCCACCCTCAACGCCGGCAACGTCTCCTGGGGCGTCAGCGTCGGAAGCTGGGGAGGGGGCATCGGAGTCGGGGTTTCAGCGGGCTCCGGGGGCGGGCCTGGTAGGGGGCATGGTCACTGGGGTGGGCCCCATCATCACGGTGGCGGGTTTGTTTCTGTGGCGGCACCGGTCGTCGTTTATTCTGCGCCGCCTCCCCCGCC
>CANHYD010000337.1 GCA_947464705.1 Verrucomicrobiota bacterium
CATCCACCAGAACGCGAAGGCCCCGAGCCACATCGCCAGCGAGGCGTCCGGGGGCAGCACCACCCCGAGCCCGATGGACACGGCCGACAGCGGGAAGCGGCCCCGCGAGCGGATGCGCAGGACCTCGAAGACCACGGCCGCCACGGCAGCAACGGCCATGGCGACCATCGCCGAGACCGGCAGGCTGCCGACTCCCTTGGCGATGAGGTCGGCCACGCCTTTCCACTGGACGGCCGCAGGCATGGCGAACTGCTCGGTCACCAACGTGGCCGTCGATCGCGCCCCCGAGGCGTCCGGTTTGAGGAAGAGCAGGTAGAACAGCGGCGTCGCCGCCAGCGAGCCCGCCACGATTCCGATGATGTGACCGATGGCCTGCTGCCGCGGCTTGGCCCCCAGCATGTAGCCGGGCTTGATGTCCGAGAGCAGGTTCGCCGCGTTGGACGACACCTCCGCCGTCATGCCCGCCGGGATCAGGTTGTTGGCCGGGTTGGACCGGTCGAGCGCCCCGATGCTGAACTGGGTGATCTTCGAGAGTGCCCCAGTGGGAGTCCACGAGGTGAGGGCCATCGAATTGGTGCAAATCACCGAAAGCACCAGAATCAGCGGCAGCGACAGGAATCCGGAGATCCACGGCACTCCGAAGAAGGCATGCCCGATCCACACGCCCAGGAACCCGAACACGGGCACGCCGAGGTACGACAGCCACAATGGCAATTCGAGATGTTTCAGCGGATCCGGCCCGCCGGTGGCGCGCGCGACGCGGTTGGGGCGGACCATGCGCCAGAGGCCTTTGAAAAGATCCGGCCGGGCCATCAGGGATACCAGCGACCCCACCACCATCATCGCGACGCCCCACCAGAGGGACCATTGGTTGACGATCTCAGCCCGGGAAATCTCCACCACCTTGCCTGCGGCGTTGGTGTAGCTGCGGATCTCCCCGCGCTGGATCATGATCGGAGCCAACACGACAAAGTTGATGATCGCCCCGAGCAGGCAGGAGCTGGCCACACGGATGCCGATGAGCCCGCCCACGCCCAGGAGCGCGCCATCGACCGTGACGCGCAGGCCCAGTTGACGGATGTCGGTGCCCAGGAGGCGCGGGATCGCCCCCGAGACCTTCGCAGCCCAGGTGTAGTAGTAGGTGTCGATCCGCTCGTGCAGGTGCCAGGGTTCGCGCAAGCCCGCCCAGCGGTCCAGACGCAGCAACTGGAACTGCAGCAGGCGCATCCAGCCGTCGCTCATCAGGAGCTGCAGGAAGGCGGTCGCGCACGACGTCACGGTCAGGAGGCGCGTCTTGAACACCCCCGCCTCGGCCGAGCCGGTGTACAAGGCATCGAGCACCACGCCACAGGCGCGTCCCTCGGGAAAGGGCAACTGGTCGTCGTTGATGAAACGCCGCTTGAGCGGGAAGGCCACCAGCACGCCCAGGATCGAAATCACGATCATCCACAGGATCATCTGCCACGCCGGCAGGATTTTGCCGGTGACCAGCATGTAGGCGGCGAAGCTGGAGGTCAGCGGCGTCACCACGTAGCCCGCGGCTGTGGTAATCGACTGGGTGCAGTTGTTCTCAAGAATGGTGAAGCCGCCACCCAGCGGGGTCTTGGCCAGCAACCGGAAGAGCGCGAAGGTGATGAGCACCGAGGTGAGCCCCACGCCGATGGAGATGCCGGTCTTGGCCCCGATGTAGAGCGAGGTGGCCGCCAGCGCACCCCCCAGCAGGAATCCCGTGAGGGCCGAGCGGACCGTGAGCTGCGGCATGTCGCCCCGGAAGACGTGATCCAGCCACCATTGGTCCTTCTGAGATCGACTCAGGGTGCGGACCTGCTCGTCGGAGAGCGCGGGGAGTGCCATGGGACGACGATGCCCATCCGGCGCACCGCATTCAATCCCGCGCATCCAATCCCGACGCGGACACACGCGACCTGACTCCGCAATCGGAAATCGGGATCAGGGCTTCTCCCAACGGATGCGCACCTCGGTCGGTTCGGGGCCCACCGGCACCACCTGCTCGCGGCCTCCGGGCCAGCGGACCCACACGCCCGAAACGGTCGTCTGGGCTGGCAGGCCGAGCAGCACCGGGGCCGCGTCTTGAGCCCCGAAACCGCTGCCTCCCTGAACCGCACGCACCGGGCCGCTGCGACCGTCGGCGAACCGCAGGCGCACCTGGGCCCCGATGGCCTCAGGATTGGCCGGATGGCCTTCGAGCACCACGCGCAGGCCGGGCCGGGCCCGCCGATTGGCCAGGAGAACCGTCGGCCCGTTGATTTGCGACACCACCACGTCGATCCGGCGGTCGTGGTCGAAGTCGGCCAGGGCCGCCGCCCGCTGTTCCCCGTCGATGCGGATGCCCGACACCGTAGGATCCAGGGCCTGAAAGCTCCCATCCCCACGCCCCCGCAACCAGAGTCCGCTGCCCGCGTCGTCGCGCGAATATTCCGGCAGCAAGTCGGAACGGTTCTGGCTCAGGAAAACATCCTCGAACCCGTCGCCATCAACATCGGCGACATGGACTGAACTGGCGGGAGCCCACTGCGCCTCGCGCGGGAAGGGCCGCCACTCGAAGCGGTTGGTGCGGTTGAGGAAGACTCCGGAGTCGAATTCCACGGCCTCCAGGAAGCTCGCTCGCGCCGCGGCATCGCCCAAGACACGCGGAACATCGGCACGGGCGAAGGCCTCGTGGGTGGGGAAGCGGGCAGGCAAATCCGGCAGGCCGGCCGTAAGTTGGGTGCGATTGCGGATGGGCAGCCAGGTGCCGTCGCGCTGCCAGGCCTCGAAGAGCTCGACCCGGCCGGGGGTGCTCCACTCTCCGTGATAGAGGCGGATGGGGCCGGGCCGATACATCGCGTAGGCCGTGTTGCGACCCAGGTTGGCCACGGCGAGATCCAAGCGCCCGTCGCCATCGAAATCCCCGGCGGCGATCCCCTGCCACCACCCCGTGCGACCGGCCAGTCGCATGGGCGTGGTGATGTCGCGGAACTGGCCTCCCTCGTTGCGGAAGAGGCGCACCGGCTCCCATTCGACGGCCAGGGCCAGGTCGAGATCGCCGTCGCCGTCGAGGTCCACCAGCGTGGCACCATTCACGCAGCCAGCGCGGGTCATTGCCCGGCCCCAGTCCGGGGCCCCTTGCAGCACGCCGCCCTCATTCATCCAGACCGTCGTCGGGACTGGCTCAGGATAGCGACCCAAACGAAACTGCCCGCCCACC
>CANHYD010000338.1 GCA_947464705.1 Verrucomicrobiota bacterium
AAAGCGCCGCTGGGCGTGAGGCCGGGCCGCAGGCCAGCACCTCCGGTAGGGACCGTGTCTCACGGTCCTCCCCCAAAACGCGAACAGGCCGGCGGGCGGCCGGGTCCTCGGCACATGGGTAGTCCGATTCCGGGGCGGTTGGCTGAGGTGTGCCGGGCGGCCCGAGGGACTCGGGCCCTACCAGGAGTGGCAGCGGCTCAAAAGCGCCGCTGGGCGTGAGGCCGGGCCAAAGGCCCGCACCTCCGGTAGGGACCGTGTCTCACGGTCCTCCCCCGGAACGCGAACAGGCCAGCGGTCGTCCTAGGCTTCGGCACATGGGCAGTCCGTTTCCGGGGCGGTTGGCTGAGGTGTGCCAGGCGGCCCGAGAGACTCGGGCCCTACCGGGAGTGGCAGCGGCTCAAAAGCGCCGCTCGGCGTGAGGCCGGGCCGGAGGCCAGCACCTCCGGTAGGGACCGTGTCTCACGGTCCTCCCCCCAGACCGCGCGCCTGGGCTGTCGGTCGTCTTGGTCTCCGGCACATGGGTAGTCCGTTTCCGGGGCGGTTGGGTGAGGTGTGTCAGGCGGCCCGAGGGACTCGGGCCCTACCAGCGTTGTGCTGTTCAGGGCGCGGGCATTGGCGCACTGTCGTTGCAGGGCTGAAGGACAGCCCCTACCCGGACGACCCAACCGCCCAAAGGCTCCAACTACACCAAACCGCCCCGTCCATGAACGACTTCCTGTCTCGCCTTCCGCTTCGCTCCCGGGTCTGCGCGCTTGCCGTCGCAGCGCTCGGTTTCTTCATCGACGCCGTGTCCGCCGCCGAGGCGCGATTCGCACCGAAGGTCCTCGTGGTGACCACCTACGAGATCGGTGCCGACTCCGGCGACAAGCCCGGCGAATTCCAGTTCTGGCACGAGCGGGAGCACCTGACCAACCGCGTCGACGTGCCCGGTGTGGACCACCCTCTGACCCACAACGGTCAGGGCCTGTGGGGCATGGTCAGCGGCACCACCTCGCGAGCGGCGTTGCAAGTCCTCGCGTTGGGCCTCGACCCGCGCTTTGACCTGAGCAGCACCTACTGGCTGGTCAACGGGATCGCCGGCGTAGATCCGGCCGACGCCTCCGTGGGCAGCGCAGCGTGGGCCAAGTGGGTCGTCGACGGCGACATCGCCTACGAGGTGGATTCCCGCGAGGCCGATCCGTCTTGGCCCTACGCCATCATCCCGGTCGGCAGCCGGAAACCCAACGAGAAGCCCAAGTCCACCGAGTGGGAACCCGCCGAGATGGCCTGGGAACTCAACGGCGCGCTGGTGGACTGGGCCTTCGCGCTCACCCGCGACACCGTGATCCCCGAGAACGACGCCATGAAGCCGCTGCGCGCGGCCTACAAGGCCTTTCCCAACGCTCAGCGCCCGCCCTTCGTGCTGATCGGCGACACCTTCGGCTCCTGCCGCTACTGGCACGGACCCGCGATGACCCGCTGGGCCAACGACTGGGCGAAGCTCCATACCGGGGCCAAGGCCAATTACGTGATGACCAACATGGAGGACCACGGAATCGCCCAGTCCCTGTCGCGCCTGTCGGGAATGCGGCGCGTGGATTGGAAGCGGGTGCTCTTCCTTCGCACCGCCAGCAACTACTGCATGCCTCCGGATGCAACCGGGGTCGCCGACAGCATGTTGGCCGAGTACCAGGGATTGATCCCCTCGCTCGAGTCCGGCCACCGCGTGGGATCCCGCGTCGTCCACGCGCTGCTCAAGGATTGGGACCGGTACTCGGTACAGACGCCCAAGCCCTAATGGCGCGACAGTGGCGGTCGGCCGGGACGCACACCTATTGGGATAGGGGGCAGAAATCGGGGTCCGGAAACGATTTCCGAATTTGAATGAGTCGCATTTTCGCCAGCAATAACGGCCGTACTGCGGATTCCCGGGCGCTGCCGTGCGGAGATCTGCGGCGCATCGCATTCTCACCGGCTCCGACCCCGTTTTCGTTTTCCGTCGCACCTCGCTGGGGCCATTGCGGATTGCGAACCGATCTGGGCTAGGGAGCCGCGACACCGTCTCGGCGCAAGTCCGGAAACCTTCCATGCCATACAGCGAAGGGCTTTCACCCAAGGTTTAGGCGTGAATGGAAGGATTCCGGGGAACACAGTCAGAATCGGTGTTCGTTCCCTGAGCCAATTTTCCTGTCGGAGTTCGGACTCCGCGCTGCCTGCAGCTCGGGTCGCCCAACGCAGACCACCCTAGGTCGGGCTGGGTTATCCCGAACATCGCTGGAGACCGATGAGTCTTTGCGGCGAATTCAATTCGTTTGATTATGGTTTTTCACTATTCCACAGTTGCGATCGGCGCGTAGCCTGTCTTCTGATAAGTCCCGCCCAATAGCGTGCAATTGCCAGCGAACCAACCCCCCGGAAAAAGCATACCGATGGCCAATTGGGACCAAAATTCTTGGGCACAGCGCACGTTCGGACGCCCATGCTGGGGCCGTCGGTGGCACGGATCGTTGGAGGCAACTCAGAAATCAGGAACAACATGCTGAACCGGAAAACGTTTTTCATTCGAGAACATGTCGGGCCGATGAAGCTCTCGAACACCTACGACATCCTGGACCCGGAGGGCGAAGGGCAGTTGGGGATCGCCCAGGAACGGCCGGGAGGGTTCGTCCTCGGGTTGCGGCTCCTGGTGAGTAAGCAACACCTCCCCACCAAGGTGTTCGTGTACGAAGGGAACAATCCCAAAGATGAGAGCCGGCTAATCTTCTCCATCCAACGAGGGTTCACGTTGTTTCGATCCAAGGTCCGGATTTGTGATGCGCAGGGCAACGTCATCGGAGGGTTGAAGAGCAAACTGTTCTCGCTGGGCGGGGCATTCCGAGTGTTCGACAGCGCCGGCCAACAGATCGCGATGGTCCAGGGAGACTGGAAGGGGTGGAACTTCCGGTTGCTCGACAATTCCGAGAACGAGATCGGCACCATCTCCAAGAAATGGGCGGGGCTCGGCAAGGAGTTGTTCACCTCAGCCGACAACTACGTCATCGCTCTATCTCAAGAACCGAAGCCTTCGGAAGCCATCCTACTGCTCGCGGCTGGGCTGGCCGTGGACACGGTCTACAAGGAGAGGTAGTGCACCACAACGCCCCACGGGACCGGGTTCACACCCGGACTCAACGCCTGACAGAAGCCTTTTAACCGAGAGAGACACCCATGATTGAAGATGT
>CANHYD010000339.1 GCA_947464705.1 Verrucomicrobiota bacterium
CAGGTGGATTGGCACGGCAAGTACACCGCCGGCGCCGGATCGGCCCTCTATACCGCACGCAGTTTCCCCAAGGAATACTGGAACCGCGTCTCCTTCGTGACCGAGCCCACGGGACACCTCATCGGACAATTCCGCTTCGAGGGTTCCGGGGCCGACTTCAAGGCCACCAACGAGAAGAACTTCCTGGCCAGCGATGACGAGTGGTTTTCACCCATCATGGCCGAGGTAGGCCCGGACGGCGCCTTGTGGGTGCTCGACTGGTACAACTTCATCATCCAGCACAACCCGGTGCCCAATGGTTTCAAGAACGGCAAGGGCAACGCTTACGAGACCCCCCTGCGCGACAAGACTCACGGGCGGATCTACCGGGTCACCCACCGCAACGGCCAGACGGCCGCCAAGGTGGACCTGTCAGGCCGCGACACCGCCCGCTGGGTGACGGCTTTGGGTTCGCCCGTCATGGAAGTGCGCCTGCAGGCTCAGCGCCGACTGGTCGAAGCCCAGGACCGCACGGTCGTTCCTGAACTGGTACGCCTGGTGGTCGACGCCTCCGCGGACGCACTGAACCTGAATCCCCGCGCCCTTCATGCGCTGTGGACGTTGCACGGACTCGGCGCCTCGGAATCGGCACCGAAATCGGCCCTGCGGCACGCCTCGGCGGCCGTGCGGCGTGCGGCGGTCATGACCTTGCCGGCCGACGGCTGGACGGCCGACGATTGGCGGCAACTGCTCGTCACCGAAACCGACGCCCAAGTGCGTCTGGCGGCCCTGCTGGCCGTCGCCGACCGAGGCAACACCGCCTCCATCCTACCCTTGTTCGAGGCCTTCCAGAACCCCCGAACCACCAGCGACCCCTGGCTGAAGGACGCCCTCATCGCGGCGGCGGCCCACCATGATTCCGCCTTCCTGACCTCCTGCCTGACCGCCGCACCCTCTTCGCCCGGTGCGGCCGAGGTGATGCGGGCCGTCGCCCGTCACCATGCGGCCACCGAGTCGAACGCCCTGAAGCTGGCCATGGCCTCCGCTGGCGCCCAACCGAGCGTCTCCGCAGCGATTCTAGAGGGCATTAGCGCCGGCTGGCCCGCCAACCGGAAACCCTCCTTCAACTCGGACACGGCGGCTCGCTTCCAGGCCGCGCTGGCCAAGGCCCCGGATGCCGGCAAGGTGGCCCTGGTCCAACTGGCCACCCGATGGGAGCGTACCGACCTCGTCGCAGATCAGATCCCGGGTGTTGCGAAGCGCCTGATCGAGGCGTTGTCGTCGGCCAGCGCCAGCGATTCCGACCGCAGCGACGCGGCCCGCCGGCTGATCGCCATCCAGGATTCCCCGGCCTCCGTCTCAGCGATCCTGGGTCAGATCCGCATCCTGACCACCCCGAGCCTCGCCAATGGGTTGATCGGCACCCTCGCCGCATCGCGGATCCCGGAGACGGCCCCGGCCGTGGTGGGCCAGTGGGCAGAATTCTCACCCGCCATGCGCCGTAACGCCACTGCCCTGCTACTACGCCGCAAGGACTGGGCCCTGGCGCTCCTGGGCGCGGTCGAGTCGGGCACCCTGGTCGCTGGGGATCTCAGCCGGGATCACTGGAGCCAACTGACCGGCAACGCCGACTCTGCGGTATCGACCAAGGCCCGATCGCTGCAGAAGACCAGCGCTCCGAAATCCTCAGCCGCCATGCAGGCGATGATCGACCGACTGCAGCCACTGGTCCTGAAGGCCGGCAAGGCCGAGCATGGCCAGGAGGTCTTCGAGAAGAACTGCATCGCCTGCCACGCCATGGGTGGCAAGGGCGGCCGTATCGGGCCCGAATTGACCGGCATCGGAGCCCGGCCCAAGTCCGAGATCCTGACCGAGATCCTGGACCCCAACCGCTCGGTCGAGGCCAACTACAAGCTATGGACCGTGACCCAGAAGGACGGCGAGAGCCTCTCCGGCCGACTCGACGCCGAGACGGCCACCTCGGTGGAGATCCTCGACACCACGGGCACCAAGCACGTCATCCAGCGCAGCACCATCGCCAAGCTGGAGTCTTCCGGGCAGTCCATCATGCCGGGTGGCTTCGAACAGTTGCCGCCCCAGGACCTGACCGATTTGCTGGAATACATGGCCACGGCTGGGGCAAAGCACTGAAGGCTCAGCCTGGGGGGGCGGTTCGGGTCGACCTCGTCGGTCCCTGAACCGTCGCCCGGCCCCACCGAATGCGCCCTGGGCAGGGACGCGGAAAGAAATGTGCGTCCGACCGGGCGCACCCAAAACAACAACGGCTCCTGGGGTTCCAGGAGCCGTTGTTCGTTGCCCCAGGATCGAAACGATCCGGGACGTACCTGCAAAGCAGGCGATTACTTGGCTGCGGCTTCGGCCTTCTTCCAGGTGCGGCGCGGGGCTTTGGTCACCATGCCGGCCTTCAGGGCCTTCACCGACACACGCATGTAGCGAACCTCGCCGTTGGGCAGGATGGCCTTCACGCGCTGCAGGTTCGGGTAGAACTTGCGCTTGGTGATCGCGGTGACGTGGGTACCGATACCACCTTTTTTCTTGGCCTTACCCGAGCGCCAGATGTGATTGCCTTTCACCGGGCGGCGACCCGTCAGCGGACAAATGCGTGCCATAATCGAAGGTTTCTTAAATTAAAGGAACGGATGACCTACCAGTCCGAGTGGCCTCGGTGCAAGCAGCATTTTTGGACACCTCAGCGCCGACCGGAGGATTTCAGTCCTTTCGAGCCCTGAAACAGGGCACCCAGAGAGCCTTAATCGAACCACGAACCAGAGCGATTTATGTTGGATCAATCCGGCTTAGCCAACGATTCCGTTGGGAGGAAAGTGACGGCGTAGCGGATTCTTTCACAAGGCGAGGCGGGAGCGAGGTGCGGGCCACATTGAAACTCGAGCCTGAGGCCCGCAACGAGCGAACAACGGCGCTCTTGCGGAAGAAGCCCCTGCCAGCGCGACTGGTCCCTCTGAATCGTTGGCATTCTCAGGGCAGCTCCGGGGTAGGGCGAGTTCTCCGAAAGCACCACGTCTGCGGTGCCGGACCGCTCGGAGATCGGTCCCTACCTGGGGAGCTCATCGGGCTACATCCTAGAGCACTTCGGCAAACTCAGCCTTGCCCAAACATCTCCGAGGTAGGGCGATTTCTCCGAAAGCGCCACGTCTGCGGTGCCGGACCGCTCGGAGATCGGTCCCTACCGGGGA
>CANHYD010000340.1 GCA_947464705.1 Verrucomicrobiota bacterium
ACACCGCTGGTTCCAGAGACATGACGCTCAATCGAGACTGCTTGATGAGCGGCATGTCCTTCGTGACGGCGTCCGTTTTCAGCGTGGCTAGGTCCACCGGCACCTTCAATGGCTTGCGCGGTGCGAGATCCACCACGGACCAATCGCCTTCGGTCGCGCTGGGGTCCGGATACGCCTCCCGGACGACTTCGGCGATGCCGACGATCTGCTTGCCGGTGACACTGTGGTAGTAGAGCACCGCATCCCCGGTTTTCATGGCCCTCAAGTGGTTGCGGGCCTGGAAGTTGCGCACACCGGTCCAGGCGGTCTTTTTGTCGGCCACCAACTGAGACCACGGGTAGGCTTCGGGTTCTTGTTTCACCAACCAGTAGCGTGTTGCCATGGAGCAAGCCTGCCCCGCCTGGTTGCTTCGGCAAGTCCTCCGGTGAGGGGTGAGCTGTTACAGTTCACAGACGTTTCTTGTCCGCGCTTGCCTTTAGGGATAGGCGGTTCATACCGATTGGAACCTAACCCCCATGACCCTTTCCTACGAAGAGTTGGCCTCGATGATCGACCACTCCTTGCTGCATCCCACGCTTACCGACGCCGACTTGCAGGCCGGGTGCGCGCTGGCGGCCCGCTACCGCGTGGCTTCGGTTTGCATCAAGCCCTATGCAGTGGCGCAGGCGGTCGAATGGTTGGAGGGGACCGGGGTTGCGGTGGGCACGGTGGTGGGATTTCCCCATGGTAGTTCTTCTCCCGAATCCAAATGGCGGGAGACCGATTTGGCCTGTGCCGATGGCGCCACAGAAATCGACATGGTGATCAACATCGGCAAGGCGCTCGGTGGTGATTGGGAATTCGTAGAGGCGGAAATTCGGGGCGTTTGCGAAATCGCCCACCGTCACGGGGCTCGCGTGAAGGTCATTCTGGAAAACGATTACCTCGGCGGGGGCGGAGCCGGACTCAGTGGCGATGAACTCAAGCGAACCCTTTGCCAACGCTGCGAGAGCGCGGGTGCTGATTGGGTCAAGACCTCCACGGGCTTCGGGTTCGTGAAGCAACCCGGTGGTGGCTACAACTATGAGGGAGCCACCGAGCACGACTTGGCCCTGATGCGTGCGGCGGTTTCCGAAAACGTTCAAGTCAAGGCCGCGGGCGGCGTCCGGGATCTCGATGGATTGCTGCGGGTCCGCGCCTTGGGGGCCTCGCGTTGCGGAGCCACGGCCACGGCCGCGATGCTCGATGAATACCAGCGCCGTGTGGCGGCCGGTACCTGGGTGGTGCCGGCTGCATCCGGCTTGGGTGGCGGCGGGTATTGAGCCGGCCCAACCCGTCGGCAGACTCACGGGTCGGGAATTGCTTTTGCCGCCATCCGGTCAAAGGCTGTCAGAAATCGTTGACCGCCCCCAATCTGTGAAACCGTTGGCCTTCCGAAAGGGCAAGGATGGCTTCACCCTGATTGAATTGCTGGTCGTGGTGGCCATCATCGCCGTCTTGGCATCTCTCGTGTTGCCGGCTTTGGCGGCGGCCCGGGCCAAGTCGGCGCGCGTGGCCTGTTTGTCTCAGTTGCATCAATTGGGCCTCGGGTTCGCTTTGTACCTCGGTGATCAACAGGATCATTTGCCCGATCGCCGCGACCTCAAGCAGGCCCTGGGCTACCGGCCTTGGACCGACTGGCCTCCGTCGGATCCCCGCGCGGGTTGGACCTTCGAGGCCCTGGCCCAGTCGGGAGGCGGGGCCGGGATGTGCCCCGCGTTAATTCAGCGCCCTCTGGGTCAGGCGATTCACGTGCTTCAGATAGTTTCGTTCAAAGGCATCCGGCAAAGCACCGGGTTTTGGCTGTGGCGCTTTGATCGGGCTGATGCCGTGGTGCCGTTGGACAATTTCTGGAACAAGACCCCGGATTCGGCGCTGGAGGACTTCAGGGCCTCGCTGCTCAACTCCACCACGCGACCGCCCGATGGACTCTCCGGGGTGGAGTTGGCTGTGGATCCGTATTTTCCCCGGACGATCCCTGCGGTGTCTGCGGCCTTGTCGGGCCAGTCCGCGCACCGGGGTGGCCGCAACCGGCTCATGCTCGATGGCAGTGCGGCGTGGTTCCGGGACAATCGACTCAACTGATTTCGCATGAAGCAACAGCAACAAGGATGGTTCACAGGGGCTTGGGTGGTGGCGGTGCTGGCCTTCCGCGCTGCGGGCGCCTCGCCGGGCACCGTGGACTGGCCCGTGTACCTGGGCGATGCGGGGAGCAGCCATCACTCGCGACTGCAGCAAATCCAGACCAAGAATGTCGGGCAGTTGGAGGTTGCCTGGACTTATCGCGGTGGGTGGTCGGATGCGCAGAATCGTTCGCAAATCCAATGCAATCCGTTGGTGATCGATGGCGTGGTTTACGGCACCACACCCGACCTGAAACTCTTCGCGCTCGACGCGACCACTGGGGTCCAGAAGTGGCGCTTCGACCCGGCGGCCTGCCCAGGCATTACCAAGAGCGGCGTCAATCGCGGCCTGGCCTATTGGGCCGACGGCTCCGATCGGCGCATCCTTTACGCCAACGATCACTTCTTGCACGCCATCGACGCGGTGACCGGGCGGCGCATTCCCGACTTCGGCGACAACGGATCCATCGACCTGAAGCAGGAACTCGGGCGCGATGCTTCGGGCCTGTCCCTTCAGGCCACGACGCCCGGCGTGGTCTTCAAGGACCTTCTGATCATGGGCATGCGGCTGGGCGAAGGCCCGGCCCCGGCGGCTCCGGGCCCGGTGCGGGCCTTCAACATTCGCACCGGAAAACTGGCGTGGCGCTTCAACACCATCCCTCAGCCCGGCGAGGCGGGCCACGAGACCTGGCCGCCTGAGGCGTACCGCTACGTCGGTGGTGCCAATGTGTGGACGGGCTTCGCTCTCGATGAAGCCCGGGGGATCGTGTTCTGCCCGACCGGCTCGGCAGCCTTCGATTTCTGGGGAGGCAACCGCTTGGGCCAGAACTTGTATGCCAATTGTCTGTTGGCGCTGGATGCCCAGACCGGCCAGCGCCTCTGGCATTTCCAGTTCGTCCACCACGATCTTTGGGACCGCGATCTGCCGGCCCCGCCCAACTTGGTGACCGTGACCCATCAGGGACGGCGGATCGATGCGGTGGCTCAGGTGACCAAGTCGGGGCATGTGTTCGTGTTCGATCGCCAGACGGGTCGGCCGTTATTTCCGA
>CANHYD010000341.1 GCA_947464705.1 Verrucomicrobiota bacterium
CAGAAGCGCTCGGGCTGCTCGACCCAGGCCCAGGACTCGGCCAGTCGGGCCCGTGCCCGAGCGGCAGCGGACTCCCGGAACTCGGCCTGCTGGCGCGTCCGACGCCGCAAGGCCCACCAGATCAGCCCCAACACGGCCAGCACTCCCAGGATCAACAGCACGCGCTGGAACCACGGGGTCACCTTGAGGATCTCGATCGGACCGCGTATGTCTTGGATCCCCCCTGCTGCAGCCCCGGCCGACTGGGCTGCAATGGCGGGACGGGTTGAGCCCCCTTGGGGCGGCCAGTTGGTGGATGCTCCCGACACCGAAAGGGCGGTCATCACAAGTGCTGGAATGAGACCTTCAAACAACCTCATCGACGCCTCCGTTTCTGACGCCCCTCGAAGAACGCCACCAGTTCGCCCATGTAGGCATCCTCCGGGACACCGGCCGCAGGCGTAAGAATTTTGAGGTGATCGACACGCGCACCGCGGAAGAGCCGGTCCAATTCCTTCTGCGCCTTTTTGGCACGAGTCTCAAAGGCCTCACGCCGCCGGACATCCGAGGTATTGATCTCCACCACCTCGCCCGTCTCGGCATCCTGAAGCAGCAGGCGGCCCACGTCGGGGAGTGCTTGTTCGCGGGGATCGCCCACCTGGAGCGCAATGACATCGTGCCGGCGGCCCACCTGGTTGAGGGTGTTTTGCGAAAGGCGGCCCAGGGTCTCGGAATGTAGCACCTTGCGCTTGAGGTGGGCCCTCATGGCGGCCCGACCCGGGTTGGTCTCACCCAGGAAGTCGGAGACCACAATCACCACCGCGCGGTGCGGCAATACCTTGTTCAGAAAATCAAGGGCCCCATTGGTGTTGGTGCCGGCGAACTCCGGCTTGAAGAAAAGGACGTCGCGAACCACCCGCAGCACGTGGCGTCGCCCCTTGGCCGGCGGTACAAATTTCTCGACCGTCTCGGTGAAGAGCAGCAAGCCCACCTTGTCTTGATTGCGGATGGCCGAAAAGGCCAGGACCGCAGCCAACTCCGCCATCAGGGCCCGTTTGGACTGCTGCCCCGACCCGAAGCGACCCGAACCGCTGAGGTCCACCACCAGCATCACGGTCAGCTCCCGCTCTTCCCGAAATTTCTTCACGAACGGATGATTCATCCGCGCGGTGACATTCCAATCGATGGTCCGAACCTCGTCACCGGGTTGGTATTCGCGCACCTCGTCGAAGTCCATCCCCTGCCCCTTGAAGGCCGAGTGGTACTGCCCGGCCAACGTCTCGGCAACCAGTCGGCGCGTACGGATCTCGATCTGCCGGACCTTTCGAAGCAATTCCGGCGAAACTCCGGACTCGGACTCGGACTCGGACTGGGCGGAGCCCGAGGAAGAAGCCGGGCCCTCCGCATCGTTGAATCCGGAGATCCGGCGCATCACGCCCTGAATCGATCTGGACCACCAAGAACTCATGGGAACATGCCGCAACAGCCCTTCGTTGGGAATTCAGGAACCTGGGATTGGCGGTGAGATTCGCCCATGGCGTGTTCGACACCGTAGTCCGCCCCTGGTTCAAACGGCAAGACGCCCGATCAACCGACTTAACCAACGGTTCAACGACATCATCCTGTATGGGATTCCCCGGGTCAGCTCCCCAGCATCGTCCTGTATAGGATTACCCGAGTCCGCTCCCCAGGTAAGGCGATTTCTCCGAATGCGCCAATGTCTGCGGTGCCGGACCGCTCGGAGATCGGTCCCTACCTGGGAGGTCTTCGGGGCAGGAACGCAGGTCTCGCCACAAACTGGCCAAGGCCCGGCGAGCTCCGGAGGTAGGGCGATTTCTCCGAAAGCGCCAATGTCTGCGGTGCCGGACCGCTCAGAGATCGGTCCCCACCTGAGAGGCCTTCGGGACAGGAACGCAGTTCTCGCCACAAACTGGCCAAACTCAGGCGAGCTCCGGGGGTAAGGCGATTTCTCCGAAAGCGCCAATGTCTGCGGCGCCGGACCGCTCGGAGATCGGTCCCTACCTGGGAGGTCTTCGGGGCAGGAACGCAGGCCTCGCCACAAACTGGCCAAGGCCCGGCGAGCTCCGGAGGTAGGGCGATTTCTCCGAAAGCGCCAATGTCTGCGGTGACGGACCGCTCGGAGATCGGTCCCTACCTCGGAGGTCTTCGGGCGACATTGGGACCCGCAACACAGCCTGAGCCAACGGTTCAGTTGGGAGGAACAGGATAGCGAGCGTGGCGATTTCTTTCGCAAGATGAGGCGAGAGCGCGGCGCTGGCCATGATGCGGTTCGTGCTGAGGCCCGTAACCAACGAACAACGTCGGTCTCCGCTGGCAGCGCCCACCCGCCCGTTCGCCCAAGCCATAACCACCGCACCAAAAAACTTGTGCGGCGACCCTCATCTGTTGGCTCAGACGCAGGATCACGGCATCGATCCGTCACCAAGGTTGACCCGAGGGCCGTACACCGCGAACCTTACGCGGTGTGCGGCGGCGGGAGGGTCGGAGAATCTACTTCCCTCTGAGGCCACCCAAGGCTCTCGGACCGGCCGCCCTACTCACTCGAGACAATGCTTTCCATCGGTCAATTGAAGATGTCCGTCGCCGGACGGATCCTGTTCGAAAACGCCTCGCTCCAAGTCAACTATGGGGATCGGGTGGCGTTGGTCGGTCCCAACGGGGCCGGAAAATCCACCCTCTTCTCCATCATCCTCGGCCGCCGGACTCCCGATGAAGGGACCGTCGAGCGCGATCCTTGGACCATGGTCGGCTTCCTGCCCCAAGAGGGTGAAGCCGTGGGTGAAGAGACCGTGCTCGAGGTCGCCACCGGAAGGGCCGGCGAACTGCCCCGCCTCGAAAAGCGCCTCAAAGAACTCGAGGCGGCCGGCTCCGTGGACAGCCCGGAGTACATGGAGACCCACGCCAAGTTCGATGCGCTCAACGATCCCCAGGTCGAGGCCAAGGCCAAGAAAATGCTCAAAGGTCTGGGCTACAAAGAGACCGACTTCGATCGCTTTGCCAAAGAAATGAGCGGTGGCTGGGTCATGCGGGCCCACCTCGCGCGACTGTTGGTCATGGAGCCTGACCTGTTGCTCCTCGACGAACCGACCAACCACCTCGACCTGCTCTCACTGCTCTGGCTGCAGGAGTACCTGTCCCATTATCCCGGAGCGGTCCTGCTCATTTCCCACGACCGCCAGTTC
>CANHYD010000342.1 GCA_947464705.1 Verrucomicrobiota bacterium
AAATGGTGGTGATCCTAACCAGTTGACGGCTGAAAGAGGTGTTTACTTTCTACTTAGCCACAATCGGACGCGTCTTCAAAAAATCGGCCTGGCCAACGGGAAGGGAGGTCTCAGACAAAGGATTCGCGGTTATGTAAAGAGTTTCGACCCGAATAATCCCGGGAATGATGCTTCACCAGCGTTCTGGTACCGGATCATGACGGGGAATGATTTAAGGAATAATAGAGTGGGTGAGCGCAGTATTGATGATTCACTCATCGATGTATATTTCAGGTCGTTTACTAAAAAACAAAAAACAGATGACCAGCTTACGGGCGCATTAAAAATTAAACACTTGAACTACGATCCGCATGCGGAATTAGAGAGAATTCTTATCCGTCAAGTAAAATCATTTAGATCGGATTATCGTAATCAGAATCCAGAGAATCTTTTCCCCGACGACTATCCGTTTCCTCTCCTCCTTGATTCCGTCAATAGGATACCAGCAGACCAGTTCGCTCCGCCTCAGTAAGTCATGCCCACCTTCGACCAACACTGTGCCGAGGCGACCGCCGCCTTTGGTGCACCGTTCGAGGAGGTCCACCGGTGGCTCGACGAGCTTGCCGGGAGGCCGCCGTGGGGCATGCGCCATCGGCGGTTCCGCCATCATGCGGCCGGCATCGAGGAGGTTCGTCAGCGGTGGGGCGACTCGGCCGCTCTGGTCGCACGCCAGCACATCGTCGCGGATCTTCGGTTGGACGGTTGGACCCCGGAGGATCCCTTTCCAAGGAATGAACCCGACTATGTCCGCATGGGACTGTTTTGACGGGACACCGTTTCGCCAAGGTCCGTGCGTCTGCCGAGCCGGCCGTACGGCGCCCGGTTGAAGCAGAAGATCTGGGTTCATGTCCGGGGAAAACCTCGATCCCACTCGTTGGACCATCGGAGGGAAGTTCGATCCTTGCTCAAGGCCGGTCTTTTGGCGGAGATCCACGCTGCCGCGACGTTGCCGCCCGGGAAGAAACCGGCAGTTGCCGCTTGAGGACTCATCGATCGCGACGTGCGTTCCGGAAGGCCGGAGGACTGGAGAAGTTGGTAGGGGTGGTGGGGCTTGAACCCACAACCTGACCCTTATAAAGAGCCTGCTCTGACCGATTGAGCTACACCCCCACGACACAGGTGTCGGGGACCCCGGATGGGGTCATATCAGGTGTTGCTGGAGTCCGAAGCGGGTCATCGACTGCGGAGAATTGGTAACTCACGGGGTGCCGACAACGCGAGAATCAAGTTGGCCAAAGGGGTCTCCAGCGGCGTGCGGGAACCATTCCCGAAGTTCAACGCCCTCCCCGGAATTCGATCATCCTCGAGCGGATGATCGGCCATGACCCAGGGTGGACTCGTGCCGACCCCCGCGGCAGCGTCGGCTCCCTCGGGCCAGTGTCGCGGATATCCAGGGATCCCGGCACGGGGGTCATCGAGGGACGACGTCGTTGGAGTCCGGGTTGAACTGTTGGCCGGCACGGCGATGGATGGCAGCCAACTCGGTGAGCAGGCGACCCGTCCAGGTCTCAGAGTCCTGGACGGCCATCGCCAACTGCTCGACGCGTTGCATTGCGAACTCCGCTAGGGCGATCACGTCACCGCTGGCGGCTCCGTCTTCTGCCGCGTGCTCAAGCAGCCGGCAGGCCAGTGAGGCGGTATTCCCGATCTCGCGGGCCTCCTTCCAGGTGGCGCGGTGGGGCGGTTCTGTCAGGCGCCGGATTGCCTCGCGGATCGACGCCGGGTTGGGCGCTCCCGTCGGCAGCCGATCCCGCTCGGCTGCCAGCGCCATGCCCAGCGGCGTATGCAGGGTGCCTGCCAGCTCCAGCCAGCCCGCAAGGCGGGACGGCGGTTGGCGCTCCAGCCACGCCCGCAACGGTTCGGTGTAGCTCATGGGTGTCAGATATCCGCTAGGCAACTGGTTCCAGCGAGTGCCAATCTTAATCATGTCGCGACTCATCGCCAGGAACGAGGTCGATCAGGGCTCATTCCGACATCCGGGCGATTTGTTGCGCGTTCTGACGCAAACCGGACTCCACTCAAGTTACTGGGTAAGAATGGCCAAAACCTGATCTGTCTGGATGGCTGGGGCGGTACGGGAGAATTTGCATTTCCTGCCGTTGGGATCAGCCGCCTCGCCGTCGCAAATGATGCGGACCAGCCCGGCCATCGTAAGCGTCACCCGAGGCACCTCCCCGCATAGGTGCCATAGTTTGCCGAGTATGACGTTTATGCAGCGGCTTTAAGGCTGAGAGTCTGCACCTGTCCCCATTTTTCCGCTAGGTGGGCGACGAGCTGACGGTTGGGCATCGAATGGGCCTGCTCCAGCGAGAGCACCCCGGAGCGCGGGGGGCCATTTCTGGCCTAAGTCCCCAGACAGCGAGGGCGGAAGGGAAGGGCGGTCGCTGAATGGCCCGGCACCACAAGCGACTTCGGTGTGGAATTTGCAGGGCGCGTTGACGCTCGGGTTCGCATGCCTAGGCTGGCAGTCGTACTTAATGAGATCGATGTTGCCCGTTTCCGTCTTCTTTCTTGCGGCCGCCTTGGCTGTCGCCGCCCAGCCCCCCATTCGCGCCGAGGGACCGCTCGGGTCTTGGACTGGGGTCTGGCTCGAGAACGACCTGGTGGTCAATACCGACCGCCACTACACGCATGGAACCCTGTTCTCCCATCTCTTCCATGAGCATGCCGATGGGGACGGTTCCGGCCCCGATCGTGTGGCGAGCCATCTTCCGGCGATGGGGCTGCTGGGCGGATTTTCGCGATGGGGCGTTAGTCTCGGGCAGAACATCTACACGCCGGACGACATTCGGGCGACCGGACTCGTGGTGAACGACCGCCCCTATGCGGGCTACCTGTACACCAGTTGGCATCTCATTCGACGCGGGGATCTGGGATACGACAAGCGTCCGGTCCAGGACTCGTGGACTCTAGACCTCGGTATCGTCGGGCCGGGATCCGGGGCAGAGCAGGCGCAGAACACCGTCCACCGGATGCGCCGTTTCGAGGAAGCGCTCGGTTGGGGAAACCAGCTTCAGAACGAGCCGGCGGTGAACCTGAAGTATGCCCGGGTGTTCCGCTATTCTTCCGGGACACCCGGCGGTTGGGAGGCCCAGTTTCTTCCTCACTATGGTGCCAGCTTGGGCACCGTTTTCACCGTGGC
>CANHYD010000343.1 GCA_947464705.1 Verrucomicrobiota bacterium
AAATGATTTTGCAATTTGATTGGATTTCGAACTGGTCGAGGTTGCTGGATTCCCGTGCTGTTCTTGTGAATGGGGATAGGTGAACTGGGCCTGGCCTTGGTTCGACATCATGCCATCCGGAAGTACATCGATAATCAGTTCGATGGCCAACGAAACGTTCAAACCCTTTTATTCTGTAGTTGTTGAATCGAATGACCGTGGCGTAGGTGTCGATCAAGTTTCCGTAGGGTCGGTCCATTTTGCCGTTCCCTACCACTGCTATCGGCCGTGGTAACGAATACAGAATATCTTCAGTCGCCAGATCCGGGATGATGGCGTTCGATGGTTGAAATTGCATCCATCGTACTCGGAAGCGATTTGAGTGCCAGTCGGTTGGGTGGTGCTAGTGCGGAAAAATATGCCCGAATGCAGGGGGGTGTGACTGCTAAGCAGCAAAAGCGCTGAACCTATTTGGAAAAAACTGCCGATCTGGTGGGTGCCTACCCGTTGCCCGGAGCAAGTAGATCTTGCGGCATCTTCACCGACCTATCTGTCCTCTGTCAGGCGAGATCAAACCTTTCCGCTCACTGCGCCCCACCAAACCGCTGCTGGAGAAACTTGAGCTGCTGGTTGATGGATTGCTGGGCGGTCTCCATCTGGACGAAACCATCGATGAGGCGCAGGCGGTTGGCTTGAACCCGCTTTTCGAGGTCGGTGACTTGGAGGTCGATCTCGCTGGATTGCTTGGTCAGGGCGTCTTGCCGAGCGATGAGCGTGCCGTCGTCGCCGATCGTCTTCTCGAGATAGGCCTTGAGCTTCGTCGCGATGCCCTTGTCCGGGTCGTTGAAGAGGGTCTTGAGCTCGCTGAGATGATTGGCGATGGCGTTGTCCAGCGCGGCTTCGTCTTCCAGCGTCAGTTGATCGGTGGTGCCGGTGGTGTCGATGCCGATCTTGGCCAGAGAATTGAGGGTGCCGGTCAGCCCTGTAGCCTGGTTGAAGGAGATGGCGCGCAGTTTGGAGGCGATTTCGTTGGCGTCGCTGTCGCCGGCCAGCGTGGAGCGTGTGACCTTGCCAACCGAGTCGGTGGAACTGGAGGTCAGGGAGTCGATGGTGGATTGGGCGCGGTTGTAATCCTCGATGAAGCTCTTGATGGCGCCCTTGATGGCGCTGGAGTCGGAGGCGAGCGAAATGGTTGAGGTGCCGGTCTTGAGAAGGGCGATGGAAAGGCCTTCGATGCCGGTGGTTTCCTCGGTCAACGTGTTTGAGTGGCTGTTGAGGACCGATCCACCATTGATGGTGTACAGGGCGTCGTTGCCGGCTGTGAAGGTGGATCCGCTCGCGAGGCCGGCCGCTGCGAGAAAGTTTCCGGTGACGTCTTCGAGGGCCACCCCGAGATTCCCGGTGACCTTGTTGGTCAAACTGAACTGGTCGTTGACCCGGTCGTAGCTGATGTTCACGCCGGCCGCCGAGGCGTTGATGCGGTCCATCAAGTTCTGAACCGAGTCGCTCGAGGCGTTGAAGGCGATGGAGACGCCGTTGATTTTGAATGCACCCGCTCCCGCGCCGCCATCCGAGACCGCGGTCTGGAAATTGGCCGAACTGAGGGTGTTGGCCGGTGTGATGCTGCCAAGGCTGGAGGCACTGACCAGTTCGTTGGTGCCGTTGTTGGACAGCCGGGCCACCGATAGAAAGTTGGAGGTGTCGGTGGCGCTGCCCACGACCAATGGAGCCCCGCCGCCGCCGAGTCGTCTGAGGGTGATTGTGTCGGTCGAAGCGCTGTAAGTGCCCTGGATATTGCTGGTGGTGGCGGCGTCAATCCGGTCGAAGATGTCATCCAGCGTGTCGACCGTGGGGTCGATGGTGATTTGCTTGCCGTCTACCGTGATGGTGCCCGCGCTGATGGGCGGGTTGAAGCCCTTGCTGGCCAACGTGCCGGAGGTGACGTTGTTGGTCGGATACAAATTGGCGCCGATGCCCGAGGTGCCCACCGTCTTGGAGGCGGTGGCCAACTGGGTGACGTCGAACGTGTAAGTGCCCGAGGCGGCACCGGCCGAGGCGGTGGCGCTCAGGATTGTGGAATCGCTCACCGTCGCCTTGCGGGCCTGAAGCACGTTGTTGGAGCTCAGACTGTCCGTTCGGTTCTTCAGCACGGCCAGCTGGGTCTTGATGCTGCCGAAGGCGTTGTTCCGGTTGAACAGCGTGCTTTGTTCAGCGCGAAGACGCTTTTGTGGCGTCCGTTCAACATCTGCCAACTGGTTGACGAGCGTCCGCCAGTCGAAGCCGGAGGCCAGTCCTGAGAGCCCTAGTTCCATGACAGAGGAGCATCGGCAGGATCGCTGGCTTTCTTGAGTTTTGGGTGTGCGTCCGAGGGGCTTCTGGGTCTCGGTTCCCAACTTCACCCTTTGAAAATGCCCGCCGGATCGACACTGTGTCGTCTGATTTTCGCATGAAGCGCACGCACCATTGCAATGAACTCCGCGCCTCGGATGCTGGCCGCGCGGTCATCCTGACCGGCTGGGTCCACTCCCGACGCGACCTCGGTGGGGTCCTCTTTATCGACCTCCGGGATCGTGAAGGCCGCACCCAGACCGTGTTCGATCCGTCGGATTTGCCGACAGCCGTCTTTGACGTGGCTTCCAAACTCCACGCCGAGTCGGTGATCGAGATCGAGGGCAAGGTCCGGGTTCGGCCCGAGGGCACTCGCAACGCCAAGATCCTGACCGGCGAGGTGGAGGTTCAGGTCCAGTCGATGACGGTGTTGAACTCTTCGGCGATCCTGCCTTTCCAGGTAGATGACCCCGAGGTGGCCAACAAGGTGAACGAGGAGTTGCGCCTGCAGTACCGGTACCTCGACCTGCGGCGCCCCGAGATGATGCGCAATTTGCGATTGCGCTCCAAGGTGGCCATCGCGACGCGCAGCTACATGGACGATCAGGGGTTCTTGGAAATCGAAACTCCGACGCTCTTCAAGTCCACACCGGAGGGCGCGCGGGAGTTTCTGGTGCCCAACCGCCGCGAGCCTGGGACCTTTTACGCGCTGCCGCAGTCGCCGCAGCAGTTCAAGCAAATCCTCATGGTCAGTGGTGTGGAGCGCTATTTTCAGTTGGCCCGCTGCTACCGCGACGAGGACTTGCGCGCGGATCGTCAGCCGGAGTTCACCCAGGTGGACATCGAGATGTCGTTCATCGAGCG
>CANHYD010000344.1 GCA_947464705.1 Verrucomicrobiota bacterium
CACGCGGGGCCCATGAATCCGCCGTTCTGGCCGGGCCAGAGGATGTTGCCGTCATTGGCCAGGGGTTCTGGCAGCACCACGGACGACATGGGGGAGCGGGTGCTCGGTTTGAGCATTCCCACCACGGAGGCGATGCTGGGCCAATCCTGGGGGCCTGGAGGAACATTCTCCGCCTTGGTCTGGGGTTCATAGCCCGTGAGCATGAAGGCCCCGCTGGTCGAATGGGCATCGATCTCCGTGGTCATCGATCGGATGACACTGAGGCGATGAGCAATCTTGGCGGTGTAGGGAAGGGTCTCGCAGAAATGGGTCCCGGGAATCCGGGTGGCGATTGAACGGAACGTGTCACGGATCTCCGACGGAGCGTCGGGCTTGGGGTCGAAGGTCTCGTGTTGCGGCGGGCCTCCGGCCAAAAAGATGAGGATGCACGCCTTGGCCTGACCGAAGCGGGTACCAGTGCCCGTGTTGGCCAGCGATCCCAAGGCGCGGCTGCTGGGGTCCAGAAGGTGGGACAGGGACAGTCCGAAGGCGCTCAAGCCACCGACCCGAAGCCAGTCACGCCGGCTGCTCAGAGGGCCGCTGCAGGGAATCCGGGGAGCGTTCATGGCGGGTGGTGGAATCTGCGCGTCAACGTGTCATGGGGACAGGCTCTGGTCCACGGGCAATTGATGGACAGTCGAGTCAGTTCCAAGGAGGGGCAGGTTGCCTGCTGCGCGGAGCTCGGTCATCTTGGCTCTCATGATGTTGATCCGCAGGGGGCATGAACGTGGGCACGCGGACCATGGTTGGTTGGATTCGTTTCACACCTTCAGTTTTGCCGATTATCACGACCCTCGTTGGATGGGGTTCCGAAGCCTGCGGGTCATCAACGATGACCGGGTGGCGCCTGGGATGGGCTTTGGTATGCACCCTCACCGGGACATGGAGATCCTGACCTATGTTCTGACGGGAGCCTTGGAACATCGAGATTCGATGGGCAACGGGCGGGTGATCCGAGCCGGTGATTTGCAATACATGGCCGCCGGGACGGGGGTGCATCACAGCGAGGTGAATCCGTCCGGTGAGGAGTGGGTCCACCTGCTCCAAATCTGGATCGTCCCCGAACGCCGGGGCGTTGCACCTCGGTATGAGGAGAAATCCATGACAGGGGCTACTTCAGGGGTTCTGCATTTGGTTGCCAGTCGTGGGGGGCGTCATGGTTCCATGGCCATCCATCAGGATGCCGACCTTTGGCTCGGGAAACTGCAGGCCGGAGATCGTCTTCAGCACCCATTGGCCATCCATCGCCAGGCCTGGGTTCATGTGGCCGAGGGTGAACTGGTGCTCAACGGTGAGGCGTTGTCGACGGGTGATGCAGCGGCGGTGTCCGAGGTCGAGGTGCTGTCACTGACGGCGACCGCTCCGGCTCAGGTGCTCCTCTTTGACCTAGCCTGACCGGTTCTTGATTTAAAACGGTGGTGCCGAACGGAGGGGTAGGTCTAGTTCGGTCCGAGTAATTCCGAGGAGCCTTGAGTGGCGGGAGAAACTCGTTGTCAGGGGGGCTCGGAGGAGCGAGCAGTGGTTCAACCCGTGATTGAGATCGGAATTCGATGTAAAATTCGGACTGAAGGCCGAATTGAAGGCCGAATTGAAGAAAACCGCGAAAGGGGAAACGATGGCTCCAGAGGAAGGGCTCGAACCTTCAACCCATCGGTTAACAGCCGATTGCTCTACCATTGAGCTACTCTGGAACACCGAAATGAGCGGAAACGATAGGCGGTTTCCTGGAGGGTCGTCAACCGTGAGTTCGAGATTGTCAGCGGGAACTTCCGGGCAGGGACGCTTTCTTCTGGAAGATCAGAATGTGCTGACGCGGCAGATTCGTTAGGTTTTCCACGAAAGATAACCGCGGGTGCAGAGCCATTTCCTTCCGGACTTGGGTTGCCGTCATTTTGTGTAGGGGCTTAATGGGGATCCAGCGCTCTTCGCCCCGGTATTCGACGAATACGAGTCGGCCTCCCGGCTTGAGAGCATCGGTCATGCGACGGGTCATTTCCCAGGGGTGATCACATTCGTGATAAACATCCACCAGGAGGATGAGGTCGAGGGCGTTGTCGGGCAGTCGGGGGTCGGTGGTGGTGCCCAGCACCGGGACCACGTTGGTGATGCCTCGCACCAGCAAATTGGTGCGCAGGAATGCGATCATCTCCGGTTGGATGTCGTTCGCATAAATCTTGCCGGTGGGACCCACGACTCGGGCCATGCGCCAGGTCAAGTAGCCGCTGCCTGCGCCGACATCGCCGACCTGATTGCCGGGCTTGAGGCCTAGGGCACTGACCAGTCGATTCGGAGCCTCCTCGGTTTCCCGCTCTTCCCGCTCCAGCCAAGGGGCCCCCTGGTGGGACATGAAGTGGGCGATCTCGCGATCCAAGAACCACTTGCCGGTTCCGTCGAAGGAACCTGGGCGGTACTCGTAGGCGGGCGGCGGGGTCGGTTGCGATGGATCCGAAGCCCGCAGTGCCAACCACCCGGTATGGATGAGGAGAAACCAGAGGAAGTGTTTCATGGGTTAGCCGTTGGGAGTGCAGGCCTGGACGAAGGCCCGGAACATCCGGGCGTGTTCGGGATGAGTAACGTAAAGGCGTTCCGGATGGAACTGGACCGAGGCGAACCACGGGAGCAGTCCGGAACTTTCCGCCCGAAGCTCGGTGCCTTCGATGACCCCGTCGGCCGCACGGAGGGTGATCCGGAGCGGGTCGGCCAATCGGTGGATGGCTTGGTGATGCGTGCTGTTCACTCCCAGAGTCTTGGTGCGGTAAATGGCCGCTGTCTGAGTGTCTGGGACAATATCGACGGGGTGGACCGCCTCGAATCGGCGGTCCATCTGGGCATGAGGGATATCACCGGGACGCTGGGAGGGAAGATCCACATAGAGCGATCCCCCGAGGGCCACGTTGACGAGTTGATGCCCTCGGCAAATGGCCAACAGCGGCTTGGGGCGACGGAACAGTTCGTCCAGCAAGGTCAATTCCATCACGTCGCGGTCCGGTTCTGGGAACTCACAACGCTCCAGCAAATCCGGGGGGACCTCGGGCCAGTAGAGCTTGGGATGGATGTCGTCGCCGCCGGTCAGCAGGACTCCGTCCGCCCGTTCCAGGTACTCGCTCAAACGCCCGCGATGAGTCAGTTGG
>CANHYD010000345.1 GCA_947464705.1 Verrucomicrobiota bacterium
CCCCAAGACACCGAAGCTTCCCACCACCAACCGTCGGACCGAAGCCTTGAGGGTGGCGCTGACCGAGGCCAGCACCGCCAAGGATGCCGGCAAGAGCAACAAGATGAGTCCGGCCAGCGCATTGGGATAGACCATCGTTCCGTTCACACGCGCCCGCCGCATCTTGTCGAGGATGGCCGGGTTGGCGATGTCCACGCCGTTGGTCTGGATGATCAAGAGATTGGCCTTCATCTCCGCCAGCGAGGCCGCGGTGAAATTGGTCCAACCCGTCGCCTGCCCTTCGAGCAGCACCTGATAGTCTTGGCGCAATTCGAAGAGATGCTGTTGAGCGGCCTTGTTGAGGCAGAGTCCGAAACCCGCGATGAGTCCGGCCCACAGCCAACCACTGCGCAGCGCCGGACCCAACACCAGGAATCCCAGGCCATAGCAGGCCAGGCAACCGGCCAATTGCGGGAGCGTCAACCCGGTGAGCACCGGATCGACAGAACGGCCCGCCGCCAACGACTGCCAAGCCATCCAGATGGCGGGCAAGATGAGCAGGAGTGCTGGAATGCGACGCTCCCGGAGCGACTCCATCGGCTTGGAAGTCATCACTCCGACTACGGCCAACACCATTAGTAACGGCGACGCCAAGCGCGACGGCCACGGCTGCTGGAGCCACTCGGCCGCATCCCGGGGCATGGGGATTTGGCCGTCGAGGATGACCGGGTTGCCCCACTTGAGAATGCACAACCCGAGGAATGCCCCGAAAACCAAGGCGAAGAAACGCAAGGCTTCCGGACTGGAAGAACGGGTGGGAGATGCGGAGCCACTCACAAGGTCAACCTCAGCAACCCGACTTCCAGGGCCAAAGCCTCCTGGACGTTGGTGTGGAGGAGTCGCTGGGTGCTCTCCCAACTCTCCAAATTGTTCTGAGCCTGCTCCACCTTAAGGCGAGCAGCCACGGCCTCCGTGGCGGATTCCAGCATGGGGAAGAAGGCCGATTCGCCCGTCATCCCGCAAACCCGCAGCCAAACATCGCGCAACCAAGCCTGGAGGCCTGAGAGGTATTCTCCGCGACGCCGACGGTACTCGGCCTCGATGGCGGCGGTGAGGGCGTCTTCCCACTGTTCCTTCTGGACCGGTGTGGCATCCGGGTACTTGGCCAGCGGCGAAGTCGCGGTCAATTGCTCCTCGATCGCCTCACGCGCCGCCGCCAGCGATTCGAGCAAGGTGCCCAGCAACTGGTAGCGAGCCAGGACCCCGGTGGAACCCGGAGCGGCCTTGCGAGCGAAGTCTGTCACCCAGCGACCCACCTCATCGCCCACACGAAAGGGCCTCACCCCGAAGCTGACCCGCTGGCATCGCGACAAGATGGTCTCCAGCAACCGGCTCGGCTCGGTGGTCAGCAAAATCAGCACAGAACCCGCCGGCGGCTCCTCAAGGGTCTTGAGGAAGATGTTGGCTGCCGCCGTGTTCATGCGATCGGCCCCCGCAAAGACCACCATCTTGTGGAAGCCCTGCATGGGCTTGAGCGTGATCGTGCGGACAATTTCGCGCGTCTGGTCAGCGCTGATTTGGCGGGACTTGTTCTCCGGACGCACCCAGGTGACGTCGGCATGGTTGCGCGCGGCAATGCGCTGGCAATTGGGGCACTGGCCACACGGGGCCATGGGGGTGCCGCCCGGGGATCGCTCCGGGGGCGCAGAACAGTTCAACGTCTGGGCCAACGCCTCCGCCCCGGCTTCCAGCGAATCCAAGTCGTCGCCAATGAAGAGATAGCCATGGGCCAAGCGATCCCGCGACAGGCTTCGGCGCAGGAGTTCCCAGGCTTTGGACGAGGCGAGATCCGGATCCATGGAGGCAGCAAACGGAGTCGATGCGGCGGTTACTTCTTGGTCATTTCCTTGGCCCAACTGTCCTTGAGGCCCAGCGTCCGATTGAAGATGAGCGGCACCGAGGCCGGCGCGACACCGGTCGGGGAATACGGCACATCCAGCGTAAAATACCCGAGTCGCTCGAACTGGAAGCGGTCGGTTTGCCGAGCGTCGGCCAGGGACGCCTCCAGCAGTGCCGTGATGGTCAGAGCGCTCTCGGGATTGAGCACCGACTTGAAGTCGCGCCCCTCGGCTTCCGGTGCCTCTTCGGTGAACAACCGGTCGTACAAACGCACCTCGGCCCGAATGGCATGGGCAGCGCTGACCCAGTGGATGGTTCCCTTGACCTTCTTGGCGGCATTGGCTCCGCCGGTACGGGTCTCGAGATCGGCCGTGCAACGCAGTTCAACGATCGCGCCCGCGGCATCCTTGATGACTTCATCGCAGCGGATGATGCAGGCGTACTTGAGGCGCACCTCGCCGCCCGGACGCAGCCGGAAATACTTCGGCGGAGGCACTTCCATGAAGTCGTCGGAGTCGATCCACAGTTCGCGGGTGAAGGCGATCTTGCGCGTGCCCAACTCCGGATTGGACGGGTTGTTCACCGCATCGAACCAGTGAGTTTCGCCCTCGGCGATGTTGGTGAGCACCACCTTGATGGGGCGCAAGACGGCCAGGCGGCGCAGAGCCACCAAGTTCAGGTCATCGCGAATGCAGCCCTCGAACACCGACACCTCGGTGAGGCCGTTGTACTTGGTCACGCCGATGGCAGCGGCAAAGGCGCGCAACGCCTCGGGCCGAACACCCCGACGACGCAGGCCGCTCAAGGTCGGCATGCGCGGGTCGTCCCAGCCGGTCACCAGGCCTTCTTCGACGAGCTGCAGCAACTTGCGCTTGCTCATCACCGTGTAGCCGAGGCTCAGGCGGGCGAACTCAATCTGGCGGGGCAGCGTGCGCGGGAGGTCGAGCGACTGAAGCACCCAGTCGTAGAACGGCCGGTGGATCTCGAACTCGAGCGTGCAAATGGAGTGGGTGATGCCCTCCAGATAATCGCTGATCGGATGGGCGTAATCGTACATCGGGTACAGGCACCAGCGGTCGCCGGTCCGGTGGTGCGTGGCGTGGCGAATGCGGTACAGGGCCGGGTCCCGCAAATGGATGTTCGGCGACGCCATGTCGATGCGCGACCGCAGGGTGCGGGTGCCGTCCGGGAATTCGCCCTTCCGCATGCGCTCGAACAAATCGAGGTTCTCCTCCACGGAGCGATCGCGCCAGGGGCTGGGCTTGCC
>CANHYD010000346.1 GCA_947464705.1 Verrucomicrobiota bacterium
CCTTGATGGCCTCGAGGGCGGCCATCCCTCCGGCTGTCCCCGACACGGCCCCCAGCACGGGAAATCTCCGAGTCCATGTCGCGCTTTGCTGCGGGTACAGGCACCGCAGACATCCGGTGACTCCTGGCACGAATGTGGTCAGGTGAAACTCCAAATCATAGACGGCCGCTTCCACCATTGGCCGGCCCTGACGCATGGCCTCGCGGTTCATCCAATAGCGCTCTTCGAAGAGGGGAGCGCAATCCACCACGACATCCGCCAGTCCCACCAATCGCGCCGCGTTGTCTTCCGTGATGTTGGATGGCTCGGCCACGATCTCCACCCGCGGATTCAAGGCCTTCAATCGCGCCACCGCGCTGTCGATGCGAGGCTTGCCGATGTGGTCATGGGTCATCAGCAATTGGCGGTTCAAGTCGTCGGACCGCAAGTTGCCGCCGTGGGCGAGGATCAACCGTCCGACTCCGGCGGCCGCCAATTCGAAAGCCACCATGCCACCCAGTCCGCCCACGCGAGAAACCAGCACCGACGCCCCCTTGAGACGGCGTTGAGCCATCTCACCAAAGCCGCCCACGGGAATTTGCCAGGCGTAGGCTTCCACCTCGTCGGCGGTGAGCTCGGGCCATTGGGCCACGTCCGCCAAAGGCTCAGGATTCAAGGCGTCCATCGCGCAAGTGGAGGATTCGATCAGCGAGGCGTTCGGCTTCAGACCGGTTGTGGGTGATGTGTAAAATAGTGATGCCCGTGCGATTCCGGATCTCGCATAGAACGGCAACAATTTCGCCCCGGGTTTGATCATCGAGGGCCGACAAGGGTTCGTCGAGGCAAAGCACCGGCGGATGAAAAGCCAAGGCCCGCCCCAAGGCGACCCGCTGGCGTTCTCCGCCGCTCATGCCGGCCGGCAGACGGTCCAAGAGCGGACTCAACCCGAGCCACTCGGCCAACTCCCGGGAACGGGTTTCGCGGCGCTCAGGAGCCCATCCGCGCACCTCCAAGGCGAACTCCAGATGCTGCCGCACGGTCAGGTGATCAAAGAGAGCGCCATCTTGCGGCACGAATCCAATGCCCCGCTCTCCAGGCGGCAGGGTCGTCACCTCACGGCCTCCGATCCAAATCGATCCCGACCGAATCGACCGCAAACCGCAGACGCCTTCGAGCAAAGTGGTCTTGCCCGAACCCGTTCGCCCCATCAGAGCGGTATGACTTCCGGCGGGAATTTCCATCGAGAGATCCCGCAGTTGGAACCCCCCAGCTTGAACCGTGATGTGGCGGAGGGAGATCATGGGTGTCGAAGGGATGTTCCACCCCCCAGGCCCGCCCCGCCCCAGGCACGCACCAGGAACAAGGCCACCACCGCCGAAGCCATCATGAGCAACGATACGGCCACCGCCGCCTCCAATCGGCCGACCGACAATTCCAGAAACACGGTGGTCGGTAGCACTTCGGTCTTCATGCGGGTGGCTCCTGAGAAAACCAGGATCGGCCCGAATTCACCGAGCGCCCGAGCCCAGGCCAGAGTGGCTGCCGTGAGGATGCCAGGGCGCGCTGCTGGCAACACCACCCGCCAGAAGGCTTGGGCCCGGTTGCAACCCAAGGTCATGGCCACCTGCTCTTGGCGGGGGTTGATTTGAGCGAAGGTCGTTCGAAGCGTGCGAACCGCGAATGCGCAGGCGACCATGAACTGCGCGAGAATGACCGAGGGCACCGCATAGGTGACGGGAAACACCGTTTCGAGGGCCCGAAGCGGGGCCGTTTGGAACAGGATCAACAAGCTCAGACCAATCACCAAGGGCGGGAGCACAATGGGGATATCCAGCAAGGCATCCAAGATGCCCCGGCCCGGAAACTCGAACCGAGCCATCAGGTACCCAATGGGCACCGCCACCCACAGCGAGAGCAACGTCGTGAGGGTGCAACTCAAGAGGCTCAATCGGATCGCATACCGGATCTCGGGCGAACCCAAGGCCCGCCACAAATGCCCCGGCGTGGTGTAGAATAAATCAGCCGCCACCATCGCCAAGAGCAAGACCACATAGGTGCCGCCTAAGAGAATCAAGGCTGCCAGAAACCGACGGTCCGAGCGGGAGCCCAGGCCGCGGCGCGTTTTGCGGGCGGAGAGCGTCGATGGGTTGTCCGGTCGAGCGCTCAAGGAAGTGGCTCCTGCCATTGAAATCCTGCCGAGACAAACCGATCCCGGGACTCCTTCGATTCCAACGCCTGTTGCAATCGGGACATCAGTTGGGCGTGGTCCGAATTGCGACCCACGGCATACGGCTGGGTGGCCATGGTTCCCGGTCCCGTCAGGCGAACCACCTCCACCGCATCCAAGACCGCAGCCGTATTGGCCGCGTAGACCAAGGCCACATCCAAGGCTCCGGAACGCAGTTGGTTGATGAGTAAATCCCCGGTCGGTGCCTGGACGGCCAGATTGGACTTCACCGAATCCCAAAGGCCCACCGACCGAAGCAACCGAGCACTCAAGGCGCCGAGGGCGCTTTGGTCTTCCTGACACAAACCCACCTTCAGGGGAACCCGAGCCAAATCGGCCAGTCCTTGAATGGCCTTTGGATTGCCCTTACGAACGGCTAGCACTAAAGGCGTTTGAGCCAAGGCCACCGCCGGTTGGAACTCGGCCTGAACGGTGTCCATGAAGGAAACATCGCAGGCGAAGTAGGCGTCCGGGCGCTGGCCGGAGCGTATCTGGGCCGTGAGGATGCCACAGCCATTGTAGACCCGAGTAATGTCCACACCTTCCCGCTGCTCAAACTCACGCAAGGTAGGTTCTGCCGCCAACCGATTGACGGACCCACTGTAGAAGAGCACCGACGGACGGGATTTCCACACATCCCCCGCCATCACCTCGAAACCCGACTCCTGAAAGCGTCGGAGCCCTCGATCCCGGGCGCTGAGGTAGCGGGCAAAGCGCAAGGCCTCGGTCGGCTGGGCGCTAGATCGCAGCACGCAGACCGAAACCTCGGAGCGGGCCATGGACAATTCCGGAACGACCACCGCCTCCAATTCCGGATACTGGGCCACGGTCACATCCCACACGATGCCTGCATCGACCGCTCCCAACTTCACGTCGTTGGCCACATCGTTGACCGTCGGCTTGAAGACCAAGGCTCGAGCCGATAACGCCGCCCA
>CANHYD010000347.1 GCA_947464705.1 Verrucomicrobiota bacterium
CCAGTGATCGTTCTGAGGCCAGTTCACCAAGCAGACCGAGGGGAAGGCCTTCGGATCCTGAAAGCGGGACGCATCGCGGATGCGGCGATAGGTCCACAAGTTGGGAAAAGCCCCTTCTCCCACCGGATCGAACGGCAAAGTCCGAGGCTGGAGGGTGATCGGATGGGAATGTTCCCAGGCAAACAATCGACCCGGCCACGCGGGCATCATCTGGGGCACATAGTCCCGCCACCGGGCGTAGTCGTCCGGGCGTTGGATCACATGGTTCTGGCCCGCATGGTGTTCCAGACCAAAGCACCAGGTGATGGCCTGCTGGTCGAGCGGATCGGCGTTCTCCGGTGCAGAGGGCTCACCAGTTTCCGAGCGGGATTCGGCCCCCGTCACGTGTTCCACTCCAGCCAGCGGCAGCAAATCTCCGAGCTCTGTGGCTTCCAGCACCCACGGCGCCGCCACGACCCGACGACGACCTCCGGTCACTGCCTCGAAGATCGCCGATTCGATGCGATCCCCCTGCACCGAGGCGGCGACGGGACGGTGCCCCAGCAGCAGGGTCAGTCGTCCGTTGGCGATGTGTGGAGCCAGCATCGACTCCAAAACAGTCAGGGCCAACCGCGGCTCATGGCACAACCGCGAAACCCATCCACCGCCCGGGTTGATCCGCGCCACGGACCTCGAAGCAGCGCTCAGCCGAGCATCCCTCTGAAAGCGCAGCCGGACCTCGTCGCGAAACTGGCGATAACTCTGGGTACAGCCCGATTCCTCGATCCAAGGATGCTCATCGGGGGGCACCGCCTGGGAGGTCAGTTGACCTCCGATCCACAGAGTCTCCTCGGTGAGCACCACCCGCTGTCCCGCACGGCACGCCGCCAAAGCGGCTGCGACTCCCCCGACCCCACCCCCGACGATGAGTACCGCTGCGGACAACGAAAGGGGCCGACGCTCTGCGGCGTCCGAATTCGCAGCCGCAAACCAAGCCGCACCCGCCCCCATCGATGCCAAGAACGCTCGACGATCCATGGAGCGCAGGATGACCTCAAAACCGACCCCGCGCGAGCGAGATACCCAGCCAATTGCAGCCCCTGACCGTCACCATTGAGAACTTCAGCGCGTTACAAAATAAAATGCATGGAATGCATTTTTTCTACACGCAACTCCATCTCCAACCGATGTAAGACATGAGAACAGTTCCACGATTTCTGTATTTTTGTGATCGAAGCTCCAACCACCAACGCCCATTGGCTCAATGCAGCCAAGGATCTCGCGGACAACAAAACTTGGGAGCAGCTCTCGGCCACCTACAGAGCTCCAATTCTCAACCACTGTGCCAGAAGTGGGCTGACGCCTCAGGAAGCCGAGGAGATCGCTCAAGAAGCCTTTCACCAACTGGCCCTGCAAATTGAAAAGACTGGGGGCCAGTGGGAGCCCAAAACCCTGCGGGCCTGGCTCACCGACGTCATCAACCGGCACATCATCGACCACTTCAAAAACGCTCCCCATCAACACCTCTCGCCGAAGGTGCTGGCTCTGGTGCAGCAATGGATGGAAACGCCCACGGAGGACGGGATCTCGCCAGAACAACGCATGGAAGCCGAATCCCACCTTTGGAGCCTTTCCCTCAACCGGGCCCGCAGTCAGGTGTCACCTCATCACTGGCAGATTTTTGACGCCTACGTGATCCAGGGACTGCCCTCCCGCGAAGTCGCTCAGTGCTTCAACACCAGCCACTTCAACGTCCGCCTGATCGCCCACCGCATCAAAAAGGTGGCTCGCCAGTCCTACAATCAGCTACTCAGTGAGGAGTTGATGCCTCCCATGTCATGATCGGGTCCGTCCCCGCATTGCCCCCTGATTACGAGCTGATCCGATCCATTTCCCAGCAGCGGAACTCCTGGGTGTTGCTGGTTCGGGATGCCCAATACCGCCCCTGCTGCCTCAAGCTGAATTACTCGACCGACCCGACCCAACTGCAGGAGCAGATCTCCCTCCGCAATGCGCTGATGCGCGTATCCCAGAGCAACACCGGCCTACTGCCGATGCTCGATTGGGGCGTAAATACCGACACCGGTATCCTCTGGGAGAAATTTCCATTGGCCGACGATGTGACCGGGGCCCTACCCGAAGATTCCGCGGACTACCGCCCCATGACCTTGGCCGAGCGGTGTCGGCTGAACCCCGAAGTCGCGACACTGACCGTGATTTCCTGGGGCATCCGCTTGGCTTCGGCGCTGACGGCGCTTCACGCAGAGGGGTTCCTCCACCTGGATATCAAGCCCTCGAACATTCTCTTCCTCGATGGGCTTCCGGTCCTGGGCGACTACGGATCGCTGAACCGATCGGTAGAGCCCCATCGACACATGGGCTCCGACGGGTACTACCCTCCCGACAAACAAGGTACACACGCGCTCGATGTCTTCGCGCTGGGACGTACCCTCTATGAGGTCTGGAGTGGCTTTGAGCGCTACCATTTTCCAACCCTGCCCGCCCGAGTGCTCAACGCCCCGGACTGGGAATCGCATGGCTGGCTATTGAACGAGTCCTTGATCCGGGCGACGGACGTGCGAGTCACCCGACGCTTCTCTGAGGCAGCCCAGTTCGGAAAGACGCTCTCCGAGGCCCATGAGGGGCGAACCCGCCTTTCCCGACGCAAGGCGGCCGCAGCGCTGCTGACCCTGGGTGCCGCGGCCGGCGGATTCTTCATCGTCCGCCAACTACCGTCCCACCATGCGGTGTGGCACCACCGGTCCAAGGCCCGGTTCGGTTACGAACAATGGAACGCCAACGAACTGACCTGTGACTGGAAGACCCGGATGCTTTACTGCGTCACGGCCGATGCCCGAGGGTCTTTCTTTCAGCGCTACGACTTGGAGCGCTTTCAATGGAAATACACCGCCCACCCGAAGGGCCCCCATCGCATTCCCTTCTGCACCATTTCGCCCTGGTCGGAAGAACTCATCTTCTGTGAATCGGTTTCGGGACAGGTGTTCCGAATGCCTCTGGATGGATCCCCGCCGGAGCCTCTCCCAACCCAGGCATTGAACCAGTTGGATTTCACGGGTAACGGCTACGTCAACCCGATCCACCAACGCATGGGTATGTTCGCCGGATACGGCAATTTCCGAGTGC
>CANHYD010000348.1 GCA_947464705.1 Verrucomicrobiota bacterium
TCGGCCTCGGGCAGTTCCACCACCTCGCCATCGGGCATCACCTCGAAGCGGTTCCGGAAACGCGGATCCGTGGCGGGGATGCCGTTGACCTGGCTGACCACCCAGCGCCCGCCCTGCTGGCTCATCGCGAAGCGGGTGCCTGGATCGAGGAGGTGCATCACGTCGATGTAATGGGCGCAGTAGAGATCGAGGTCGCCGTCGCCATCCATGTCGGCCAAGGCCATCGAGGTGCCCGTGGTGTGGCGAGACAAACCACTGTCGCGCTTCTCGGTCCAGCGGCCGCGGCCGTCGTTGAGAAAGAGCCGAGTGCCCGCGGCGATGCCGCTGACCAGCAAGTCCAAGTCGGCATCGCCATCCACATCGACCAACACCGCGCCGGTGGACATCTGGCCGATGCAGGCTGCGTCGCCGAGCGGCAGGGGCTCGAAGCTCCATTGTCCCCGATTGCGGTAGAGCTGGTTGGTGCCGTTCAGACCGCAGAGGTAGAGGTCTGGCCGACCATCGCCGTCCACGTCGCCGATGGCCACGCCCGAGCCATTGTGGGCCACCGCGTTGGTGAAGTAGGCATCGCCGACCAGGACATTAGTGAAGGTCACCCCGGTTGCGGACGGATCCATCAACGTGAACCCGGACCGCTGGCCGGAGATCGCCGGCAAAGCCGAGGCTCGCACCTGGAGATCAACCGCCGACAAGGCCGGAGCGCCCGCCACCGCAAGGATACCCACAACCCACACGAGGAGGATCCGGTGGGCAGTCTCCAAGGTCCTAGAACGGTCGATGGGCATGGCGGGTGACGCAAAGTCTGTCCGAGGTGCTTGAAACCGAGAAGGCGCTTCAACGCTTCTTTAGCCACTCAATCGCCTCGCGCTGCCAAGTGTCCCACGAAGCGCCTTGATAACCATGCAACCCGTGCCCCCCGTCGGGCAATTCGACCAGTTTGCTGGCGACGCCCTGAGCCTGGAGCGCCTGGTGATAGAGGCGACTGTTGTCAATGAGCACGCCCCGGTCGTCCACCGCATGGGCGAGGAAGGCCGGTGGTGTCTGGGCGGTGACCTGGAGTTCACAGGAGAACCGCCGAATCTCCTCGGGAGTGGGTTTCTTTCCGAGCAGATTGTCCCGCACCCCCACATGGGTGAGGTCCCCCAAGGAGATCACCGGATAGACCAGGATCGTGAAATCGGGCCGAGAACTTTGGCCAGCGATCGTCTCGGCCGCGTCGGCCTTGCCCAGGTCAAATTGGGTGCTGGCCGTCGCTGCCAAATGACCGCCCGCAGAGAACCCGATGATGCCCACCCGCTTCGGGTCGATTTGCCATTTCCGGGCGTTCAGTCGAACGGTGCGGATGGCCTGCTGCGCATCGAGGAGCGGCACCTTCGAGCGCCCTGCAGGCAGGCGGTATTCGAGGACGACACCCAGGATCCCGTGCTGGTTGAGCCAACGCGCGATCCCATGGCCTTCAGGGCCAGTCACCAACCCGCTGTAAGCGCCGCCCGGGCAGATGATCACAGCCATCCCATTGGGCTTCGGAGCCGGATGAACGGTCAGACCGGAGTTCTCTGGGCTTCCCCAACCACCGGCTCCATCCGGAGCCCGATCGGGCCAGAGCGGAAGTTTGGGTGGGGCGGCGGGCTCTGCGGCGAAGGCCGAGGCTCCGGCCAAGCTCAGCAACGCAGCGACAAGCGCGGGAAGGAGATTCCAACGGGGATGCACGGAGGAAATACAGCCCGAGTCGGAATCAAAAGGAAACCTCCGGATGCGGCTGGTGATCCAAATTCCACCGACGGCGGTTGGACTCGGTGTCTTCGGTGAGACGGGAGTTCCGCTCGCTGGCCGCGTGGCCATCCGTGAACAGAATATTTGACCCTCCGTTGTGCCGTTCCTTCGAGGGTTCGCTGCTGATGGACAGAAGGAATGAAAAGTACTGCAGGTACCCCGGCTGCGGCATGGAATCGGCAATGGCGATCAGGTCCGACGGAGCCACGACCCGTTCTTCGGCCACCTGCGGCACCTCTTGCCCGGGACTGACCACAAATCCCAGCCCGAGATTCTCATACCACAAGGTCTTGTTGACCGAGCCGATGCCGAAGCCGTTGTAGCCGTAACTGACCCCGACCACCTTGTCGGGCCCAGTGGGACCGCGCATGTAGGCATTGCCGAAGGCCCAGACGATGGACTGCTCCAGCGGCCATTCGCCCTTGAAGGTAGGGCATTTCAGGATGTTCGTGCTGCGGGCCAGGTCGGGCATGATCGCCGTAAACCAGGTGTTGGTGGTATTGGCATCCACCGTGTGCGGGAACACGCGATGATCTATCCGGTACATCGACAGGGCCAAGCCGACCTGGTGCAAGTTGCTCTTGCAGCGCGTGCTCAGCGCCGCGGTCTTCGCCCGAGACAGCGAGGGCAACAAGAGCGCGGCCAAGATCGCGATGATGGCAATGACGACCAGCAACTCGATGAGCGTGAAGGCCCGGCGGCGCGACCATTGACAACCCGACGATCCCGAGCCCGGCGACGCAACGGCGCTCTCGGTCTGGCGGGAGGATCGGAAGAATGGTGCCGATAGGTTCAATGGCCGGATTCAATCCCTGAGGCCGTTGATGCCCCTGCCTTGGGATCATTTCATTTTAACGATCCCGCCCGAAAAGTCGAATCCCCTCACCCTTCGGCCCTCATCCGATCTCTTGAGCGGCTTCTCGCGAGCAAATCGCTGAACAGAGCCCCCACCCGTCCCATTCAACGGTCGGTGCGGAACAGGTTTACCGGCAAGCCCTCGGCGGTGAACAAGTTGGGGATCGCGTCACTGCTGAAGGCAAAGCGGACGGCGACCGGAGTGGGCACCTCCGGACTGGAGACCACGACCGACTTGCCCTCGATCACCGCCTTGGCCTCGACGAACCGGCCCTCCGATCCCGCCACCTTGAACTGCGTGGGCGGGCCTCCGCGCGAGACCAACGTGGTGGGCACCCGGTCAAACTCCACCCGAACCGACGATCCCTCGATGCGATGCGAGCGATAGGTCGGGCTGCGGTGTTCCGGGCCGGCGACGCCATAGGTCTCAGCCAGGGCGTAGCGAGCCAATCGATCCCCCACCTCGCGCTTCATCTGCGGGTGAATGTCCTTCA
>CANHYD010000349.1 GCA_947464705.1 Verrucomicrobiota bacterium
GCCAATTCCCCGAAGGTGCCAGTCCGCCAAGAGCGCCATCGCCGACTCGGGATCCTGCACGGCCTTCAAGCGCTCCCATTCGGGGTCCAAGGGTGCGAAGCCCAATCGCTCAATGCGGTTGGTCTCCATGGCAGCGGCATAAAAATCACCCACCTGCCGGAGTGGAGAACCCGCAGGCGCATTCGTTTCAGCGGCAGCCGCAATCAGGATACCGCGGATCAACCACCAATTCCGCTCTTGAAGCTCATCAAAGCCGGCCCATCGCGATTTGTCGGAGGGCACCGGGTTGTTCTTGCGCCAGGCGCCGGTGGCATATTGATAGAAGTTGGTCTTCGGATCGACGGAGCGATCCACATAGCTCATCGAAAACCGAGGAACCGGCGGTGGGTTCTCGGCCGCGGAAGACAAACCGTTCAGGAACAACAGACCCAAAGAAATCCCCAACCGTCTGAAGAAAATGCCGCGTGGGCAGGATTGGATGCCGAACATGAACCTCAGGTTGCTCCCCCCTTCAGGGAAATCAACCCACCAAGACTGGCAGGGCACTGGCTTGGAAATCGGCTTGGAAACCGGAAGCAGGTGCCCCCGGATCCTAGAGCGAGGTGAGCAACTCGGTGATTTTGATGCCGAAGCGATTCTCGACCACCACCACTTCGCCCCGAGCCACCAACTTGGTGTTCACGTGCAAGTCCACCGGGGCATCGGCCACCTTGTCGAGTTGAACGATCGAGCCGTTGGTGAGGTTCAGCACCTCGCGCATCGGCAGGTGGCAGGACCCCAACTGCACGCTCACCTCAACGGGAACGTCCAGCAGGATTGAAAGGTCGGTAGTTTGGCTCATGAGAGGAAGAAATCAGGGGTTGGATCCGAGGGAGATTTGATCGATCTCGACAGCCCAGCGACCGTCCACGGTGCCGAGACGACCATAGTAGCGCTTTTCTGAGGCCAACTTGACCTGCACGCGTTCCGCAAATTCCGGCGGCAGCGGCACAATATCACCCACCCGCAATCCAACGACATCCTTGGCCCGCAGCTTCAATCCGTTGGACTCGGCGGAGACCAGCATCGGGGTGTTGTCGTAGTGGGAATTCCAGGCCCCACCCTGCTCTGAGGGCACGTCCGGGAGGTCTTCGGGACTGGGTTTCAGGCGGGAACTCAACAGATGGACGATGGGCTCGATGGTCCAGTAGGGAAACGCGATCTGAAGGGTTTCCGTGCAATCATTGATCGTCGCCTCAATGGACAGCACGAGCATGATGGCATCGGCATCGACGGTCTGGAGGAAGAGCCCGTTGCTTTCGTGTCCGAAGAGTGCCGGCCGCAAGTCCCGGTACTTGGCCCAATGGGTGCACCACTCGGTGAGCATCAGCAGCACCACTTGGTCGAGGAGTGTCACCTCCAGTTCGGAAAGCTCTCGGTTGCTGGTCACCGAGTGCCCCGGGCCGCCCAGGAGACGATCCACGATGGTCAAACCCAAACGCGGAGGCACATCCAGAATGCAGATTCCCCGCAAGGGTTCTACCCGGAAGAGAGACAAGTGTGTCGGGCTGTCGAGACTCTCACACCATTGCCGGAAGGAGATGGTGTGCAACTGGGACATCTGGAGATTGAACTCCACGCGCAAGTAGATCGACAACCGCGCGGCCAATGCCTGGATGAACTCTTCATGATGGATCCGCAGCTTTCGCAGCTCGATGGGCGAAAGAAAGACCGGCGTACGAAAGTCGTAGGCCGATATGGAATCACGGCTCTGATTGCTCCTCCGTCCGTTCGATTGAAGGACGACGGTATTGGATTCCTCCTCTTGAACCTGCTGGAGCAAACGCTCCACCTCCGATTGGGAGAGCACATCTCCCATGGATCCTGTTGGGTCCGCCATAAGGTTCTGGGTGAACGATTACTGCACCGCCAAATCGGGCATCACGACCTCCGTGAAGACCCCATTGCCCAGTATCCTCTGGAACGCATTCTTCAACTCGGCCTTGATGGTGACTCGGGCTCCCTGGCGCTCGATGTCCATGAGGGTCTTGGTGTAGAGCAACGAGGACGCGGCATCGCGCAAATCAGCACTCCGATCTTTCACGATATCTTCCAATTTGGGGTGACTGCCGCGAATGCCGATTTTGGCCATCAACAGCCGAGAACCCATGGTGCCAGCAACGTTGACGGTGACCGGATCCAGCATCGCTGTCTTGTCCGTGCTGGCCCCATGTCCTCCGCCCTCCGAGGAGTTGCCCCCCTTGCCAGGAGCCGGCGAATGGTTGGCTGGGTCTGCATGCGAATCACCATGAGATGTATCCCCAGCAGCAGAGCCCTTGTCGTGCCCGTCCCCTTCCGCAGGCGCTGCCGCGGGTGGAGCCGAATTCAACTTTGGCAGAAGCACATACTGGGTCATCGCGAAGGCCATCAGGGGCAACAGGACGATGTTGAGGATCAACGGGAGCATCGCCTTGATGCCACCGGACGATTCGGTTTTTGAGCCGTCGTTCTTGTCTGAGGCGGGTGCGGCCATGGCTTCGGGAATGGGTTGAGTCAGGGAATCAACGCTTCAGGTTGATCAGCTCCTGAAGGATTTCGTCGGACGTGGTGATGATCTTCGCATTGGCCTGATAACCACGCTGGGTGACCATCAAATCGGTGAATTGGGTGGCCAGATCAACGTTGGCCTGTTCCAAAGACTGCCATCGAACTTGCCCACGGCCGGCCTGTCCCGCGGTGCCAAGGCCCACGGGGCCTGCGGCTGCCAGATTGCCGAAGCGGTTGTTGCCCACCTTGCTCAGGTTGTTGATGTCCCGGAAGGTTTGGACTTGGATCTGGGCGATCTTGAGGGGCTCCGGGGGCGTGGCCGGGGGCGGCACCAGGGTGCTGCGCAGGGTCAGCTTCACGTCGCCGTTCGACTCGATGCGCCACGAGACCGCCTCGGTGTCGGCCGGGAGCGCCGGAGTGGTCGGGGTAAGGGTAATCTGGATGTCGCTGGAAACTCCGGGTGATCCGGGGATCTCACCCTGAACCCGCATGCCATCCGTCGTGGTCAGGTACCCATTGGCATCAGCGCGGAAATCACCAGCCCGGGTGGCGTAGGTCGCATTGTTGGCGGTGTCCCGCACGATGAAGAAC
>CANHYD010000350.1 GCA_947464705.1 Verrucomicrobiota bacterium
GACCTTCAGGTTATGAGCCTGACGAGCTACCGGGCTGCTCCACCCCGCGATCCAGAGGCGCAAAGAGATACGGGATAGTGGCCTCTACGGCAAGGATGAAGGCGAAGTTTCTTCAGGCGTGTCGCGGAAGAGGGCCAGGCAGGAGACGCCCCAGGCAACCCCTCGTCCGACGGCGATCAGCGTCCCAGCGCCTTGCGCTCGACCTTCTTGATCTCTTTGGCCAGCGTCAGGCCCCGGGGCTGGGTGGGCAGGAATGAGCGGGCCCACTCCGGCGTGGGAGCCCCGGTCGGCAATGCAATCACCAGGCTTTGAAGGGCCTCTGAGGTGTAGCCGCTCCGTGCTGCCAATCGTGTGCCTTCGCGCAGTGCATCGAGGGCTTGGGCATCGCTGAGGGAGGTCGCGACGGGTGTTGAACCGATGCTGGCCGAATCTCCCCCCGGTTGGGCCAGTGAAGTGCGGATCAGTTCGGTGGCCACCCAGGTTGCGGCCAGTTGATTGAAGGCCGTCAGCTGCTGGTTCCGGTCATCGGTCACCGGCTTGCGGGCCTTTTTGGTCGGAATTTCCGCGGGATCGGGCAATGCGGCCAATCCGTCGGGTGCATCGGCACAACGCCGCAGGAATTCGTCGAGATAGCCGGGGCAGGCGGAGTCTCGGCCGATGGCTCGGGCAAGGCGTCCCCACAGCTCCAATGCGGCATCGCTCACCACTACTTGGCGGTCGATTGATTCCAGTCGAGGGTTCTTGCCTTCGATGAGTCGCACCGGGGGTTGGCCCAGCGCGGAGCGTTGCTGTGGGTTCAGCGTGTCGCCGAGTCGGGAACGAATCTTCTCAAACCACGGACGCCATTCGGATTCGGCCCGGAGTTCGATGAATCCGGCCTGCAGGCAGAGCAGGGCAACCAGCGGGAGACGGACGAGGCGGGGAATCATCGGAAGTAACGAAGACTTCGGGGAATCGATGGTTTGGCTCTGTTCGTCAGGCGTGCCCTAGGTTCTTGAGGATCTGGACCGTGGAGTGGGCCTTGTTCAGGGTGTAGAAGTGCACGCCCGGGGCCCCGCCGCGGATCAGTCCCTCGATCTGCTGCGTGCAATACTCGATGCCGAAGGCCGTCACGGCCGCGTCGTCGTCGCCCAGGGCTTCAAGGCGCGACAGGAAACGCTCGGGCAACCGGGCTCCACACAGGGCCGTGAACTTCTTGGTCTGGTTGCGGGCCACGACGGGTAGGAGGCCCGGGATCAACGGCACATCCACACCGAGCGTCTTGGTCAGATGGTCCCGCATGGCGAAGTAGTCGTCGTTGTTGAAGAACAACTGGGTCACCACAAAATGGGCTCCCTGGCGGATCTTGTCGGCCAAGTGCTGCCAGTCGCGGAGTTTGCCCTCGGTCTGGGCGATATGGCCTTCGGGAAAACCGGCCGTGCCGATGCTGAGGTCGCCGATCTCCCGGAGGTAGGCCACGAGTTCCGAAGAATACTGGAAGCCACCCTCGGTCTGCACCCACTCTCCGGTGCCTCCCGGAGGATCACCGCGCAGGGCCAGGATGTTCTTCACGCCCCGGGCCTTGGCCTCACCGATCACCGATCCTAACTCGGCCTTGGAAGCGTTGACGCAGGTCAGGTGCATCATCGCTGTCAGGTCGAAGTCGCGCTGGATGCGCTCGACGATCCCCAAAGTCTTCTCGCTGGTAGACCCGCCGGCACCGTAGGTCACCGAACAGTAATCCGGCCGAGCCGCCAAGAGGGCAGGGAGGGTCTTCTCAAACAACGCCCGTTCGCCCTCCTCGGTCTTGGGCGGGAAGAACTCGATGGAATACGAGGGGCGGCCCCGTCCGGCGTTATCCCGGTGGATCTCGTGGATGTGGCGGATCATTGCTGCAGAGTGTGTAAGGTTCGGAAGGGGAATCAAGAGTCAAATCAATCAATCCTGATGGGATGATATGATCTGTTTACCAGCCGAGCCAATCGAGTGACAGGTTCAAAGTACCTCGAGCCGGATCCCGCTCAGTGGGTGCATCCGGTGAGGCTCAAAGTTTCAGAATGACAATAGAGTGACAGGTTCAATGTTGGTTCATCGTCAGTGGGTAGACCAGGTCCGGTGGGGAGATCCGGTGAGGGGTTCGATCCCGGGGCGGGGTTGGAGTTCGGGCGGGGACGGGCCCTGAGGCGGACGTTCAGCCAGGGCTTGAGTTGGAGGGCTCGAGGGTCTAGCACAGGCCCATGACACGCCGAAAGTTCCTCCAGACGGGTGCCGCATTGTCGGCCGCGACCTTCGTTCCCACGACCTTCGCCCAGGAAAAGCCCTTGCGGGTGGGCTTGATTGGCACGGGTTGGTACGGCAAGTGCGATTTGCTGCGACTCATTCAGGTCGCCCCGGTGGACGTGGTTTCGCTGTGCGATGTCGATCGCCGCATGCTGACCGATGCGGCCGCTCTGGTGGCCCAGCGGCAGAAGTCCGGCAAGCAGCCTCGAACCTACGGCGATTACCGGAAGATGCTGGCCGAGAAGGATCTGGATGTGGTGCTCATCGGGACTCCGGACCATTGGCACGCCTTGCCCATGATTGAAGCCTGCAAGGCGGGCGCTGACATCTACGTGCAGAAGCCGACGGGCGTGGACATCGTCGAGAGCCAAGCCATGCTGGCGGCGGCCCGTAAATACGGTCGGACGGTGCAAGTGGGCACCCAGCGCCGCAGCACTCCGCATCTGATTGAGGCCCGCGATCGAATCTTGCGTGAGGGCAAGTTGGGCAACATCGCCCACGTGGAAATCTGCTGTTATTGGCACATGCGAGCCCGCGACACGCTGGCCAGCGCCCCGGATACCACCGCTCCGGAATGGCTGGATTATGAGATGTGGACCGGCCCGGCCCCGATGCGGCCTTACAACAAGATGGTGCATCCGCGCGGATGGCGGGCCTTCATGGAATACGGCAACGGCATCGTGGGCGACATGTGCATCCACATGCTGGACATGGTGCGATGGATGATGGACCTCGGATGGCCCGTCTCGGTGAGCTCCAACGGCGGCATCCTGGTGGACAAGGCCAGTCGGGCCAACATCACTGATACTCAGACCGCGACCTTCGATTTCGGCAACCTCCAGGTGCGCTGGACGCA
>CANHYD010000351.1 GCA_947464705.1 Verrucomicrobiota bacterium
CCGGGACGCGACGACGGGGCCGCCTTCGATGAGGCCCGACGCCGCTATCTCCGCGAATGGCGGCCAGAAACGCTCCTGGTCATCGATCGATGGGATGCCTGGTATGGCAAGGATTTGGAGCGAGATCTCGGCGCGTTCCTGGAGGAGGTTTGTCCCCTGGCCCGGACCGTGGTCTTGGTGACCCAGGTCCCTGTCCTGCGGGTGGGCGAGAATGAAAACATCCGAGGGTGGGTCCATTGGCGGCGCGGGACGGACCCAGCGCTGCCGCGCATCTTGCCCGATGCCCGGGAACCCTACCGCCGGGAAAGCGTGCGAATCTTGCAGCGCCTGCAAGAGCGCTTCCCGAACCTCCGAATCGTGGACAGCGCCTCCCGGTTCTACCGAGAAGACGGATCGGTCCGCTATGCCGAGGGACGCCGATTCTTCTACACCGACGACGACCACCTCAATGACACCGGAGCCGCAGAGATATCCGATCTGCTGCAGCAGTCGCTCCCGGCGCGCTGAGGGATGCTCAAACCGGCTCAAGGCTGCGGGACTCGACGGAATTGGACCGTGGGTTTTGTTCAACTCCCATCACACCACCGACGCCGGACCCGTTAGCAAGGTCAAGGAGCGAGGGTTCACCTCGAAACGCACCGGGCTAGTTCCCAAGAGTTCGCCATCCAACGCCAGAGGCTGGGGCGGATCGGCAGACACCTCCAACCAATGCCCTCGAAAGAACCGGACCTGCCGGTGACGGACATGGGTGCCGCGGAGCAGACGCAGGAATTGAAGGGCCAGATCGAAGCGACCCACCGCCTCGATCAAAGTCAACTCCAGCACCCCGTCGGTCATCGAGGCTCCCGGTCCAATACGCATCAACCCACCGCCGGCGACAGGAGCATTGCCGACCACGACCGCCACTGCATGGGAGAGCACTTGCTCCCCCTGCTCCGAGCGAACGCGAAGAACGGGCGGCTGGAACGAGAACAGCGCCCGGAAGAAACCCGCCGAGTAGCACCAACGGGGGCCAAACCATTTCACGGTCGCCGGAGTGGTCTTGCGAAGCAGTTCGCCAACAAAACCCACGCCACCAAAGAGAATGGAATGCCGGACCCTCTCGCGCGATTCGGCCGCCGGGACCCCGGATCCCATTCCCACTGGAGGATTCTCGCGCCACGTGACCCGGATCGTGTCGAGGGTCACCGGCTTGGGCTCCAGAATGGCACGGATGGCGGCTTGGTCGGGATCTCCGGTCGCTGCAGCCGCCGCGGCTCCACCCACCACACCGACCAATTGGGCGATGTCATTGCCGCGTCCGAACGGAGCCACCGCGAGTGCGGCTTGTGAGCCTCCGGCAATCAGCCCACTGGCCACCTCATGCACCGTTCCATCGCCCCCGGCGGCGATCACCCATTCGAATCTGGCCGCCTCGGTCCGTGCCAACTCCAACGCATGCCCCGGGTATTCGGTAACCCGAATTTCGCAGGTGACGCCTCCTTCCGCCAAACAAGCCACGAAACGTTCCAAACGCTGCGCCTGCTCCCGGGAAGAAGCCGAGGCCGGGTTGCGGATGAGCAGAGCTCTGCGAGGCGCGGTGCTCATGGGATGCGCTGAGAGCCTGTCTGAATCAGCGCCGCACCCAAGTGGCGTGTCGAGTGGGAATGCCCTCGGCATTGAACTCCCGCTCAAAGTCCGTCGTCACCGCCAACAAGCCCTCGGGTTCCTGGCCGGGGAGGAAGTGTTCCGAGGCTCCATTGAAGACCTCCAGCATTTGCTCGAAGTACGACGCGTCATCGGTGCGGCAATGGAATCGCCCCCCAGGCATGAGGCTTTGGGCGGCCAGCGCGGCAAAGGCGGGGTTGATCAAGCGGCGGCGGTGATGCCGTTTCTTGGGCCAGGGATCGGGAAAATACACATGGATGGCCGACAAGGAGGCCGGGGCGATCATCCAGTCCATGAGATAAGTCGCCTCCATGCGCAGCCCGCGAAGGTTCTTTAATCCCTGACGTCGGCCCTTCCGGTCGATTTTCCGAAGCCGGCCAAACAGTCGTTCGATACCCAAGAAATTCACCTCCGGGTGAGCCGCCGAATACTGGAGCAGGAAGGAGCCATCCCCCGCACCCAACTCCAGTTCGACCGGAGCGGTGTTGCCGAAGAGCGCGGCAAAATCGAGCCGACTCAGGATGTCGGGCCGGATGAGGATCGTATCGGGAAAGAGGTCAGACGCCATGACGACCGGCGAAGGTTAGGGACCTTTGGTCCAACGAGGAAGGGTTGTATTGAGGTGCCTGAGAGCCGGCCTAGAACTCTCCGCCGACCGGGCAATCGGCGCTTTAGATCCCACCCTGCACCCCACGCCTCTGTTAGCCCCCCATTGGAAAGCCCCTCGGATGCTGCGGCTCTGGATTGCCTTCCTGAGGCATTCGCCGAACCTTGGGGGAATGATCCGCATCGCACTCTTGGCCATGGCCATTGCCATCGGTGCCGAAGGTCTCGGCAGCCTTCGCGCCGCTACAGGGAGTTCTTGGCCGATGTTCCGGGGCGATCCGGCCCAAAGCGGGGGCAGCCCGGCGCGCATCCCGGAGGCACCCGTACTCAATTGGCGTTTCAAGACTGGCGGCGCGGTCAGTGCCACCGCCGCCATCGTCGATGGCGCGGTCTTCATCGGATCGGCCGATTCGAATGTGTTCTGTCTTTCCCTCTCCGACGGCAGCAAGCGCTGGTCCTTCCAGACCGGGGGGCCGGTGGAGGCATCTCCCCTGGTCCTCGATGGGCGCGTCTTTATTGGTGACACCCTGACCAACTTCTTCGCCCTCGATGCTAAGACCGGAACCAAACTCTGGAGTCGGGGCTTCGACGACAAAATCAAGAGCAGCGCCAATTGGGTCATCGGCACCAACGGAACCTCCACCAACATTCTCGTCGGGGGCTACGACTTCCGGCTCTACAGCCTCGAAGCCACCACCGGGAAATCAAACTGGGTCTACGAGACGGGCAATTACATCAATGGCTCGCCGGCCATTTCCCGCGGACGGACCGCCTTCGGCGGCTGCGACGCCATCGTCCATGTGGTCGATGTGGTCGGCGGCAAGAAATTGCGGGAGATCGAGGCCGGAGCCTACATTGC
>CANHYD010000352.1 GCA_947464705.1 Verrucomicrobiota bacterium
CTTCGAACGGTTGGAGGTAGAGCCCGCGGTCCGGTTCGAACCGCGTGTCGCCGACGAATCCGGCGACCCCGGGGCCATTGGGTTCACCGGGTGTGGGTTCCGCAAACCAGCGAAGCCCGAGCGACCGGCCACCGAACAATTCGGGTCGGATGAGCAAGGTGGCGTCATCACGGCTGCGGTTCAGCGCCTGGATCGCCAGCACGTTGCGTCCGGCGCGCAGCAGTGATCCTGAACCGCGGATCTCGATGTCCTCTGCGCTCAACGCCGTGCCATCGGGCCGAACCGCCGTTGCGGTGGCATCGAACGGGACCGGGGAACCTGGCCCGGCCGGGGCATTGCGTCGGGCTACCTCCGTTCCGTTGAGCCAGGCCACGAAGCCGTCGTCGTATTGCACCCGCAGCAACAGCAAGTCGATGGCCGAGGGATCCGTCACCGTGAACGGAATCCGCACCAGAGCCGATGCGTTGACCCCGCGCATCTCGGCTCCGAGGTCCGTCGAGATCAGGGCACCGAACCGCCGGATTTCCAGCGGAGAGGTCCCTGAGGCTAGCGCCTGGATTAGAGCGGCACCGAGGGCTTCGTCCCAGATCGCCACGTCATCGATCCGCCCATGGTAGGTGCCCGAGCCCCCGGCGCCGCTGCCCAGGAAAAAGCTCCGGATCGCATTGAGGTTCTCGGTGTTTTTGCCCTCCGCGAGCAGTGTGCCGTTCCAGAAGATCCTCTTGGAGTCGCCCTGCTTGACGAAGGCGTAGTGGTTCCAGCGTCCTTTCCATCGGGTGGCATCGGGCACGCCCACGGAGATCCGGTGCAGGCCGGGATCGCAGCACCCGGTGTCCCAGTAAATCACTGAATCGCTCCAGGGCAGGTGGACGTTCAGCGATCGGTTTCCGCCGCCGTCGGTTTGGCTGCCGGCCCAGAACACGCTGTCGTGTGCCGGTTGTCCTGTGCCTCCGTACACCCACAGGCTGAGGGTCACCGCATCGTGGGCGATCGCCGTGTCGAACATCCCCTTCGCCGCGTCGGGCACCGCCATCGTGCCGGTTCCGGCGCAATTCAGGGACCGGTCGCCGGTGGTGCCCGTTCGTCCGCCCGCGTCGACGCTGAATCCCACGCCGGAAAGCCGGCCATGGTGTCCGCGCCCGCTCCGATCGCGGACTGAGGCGGGATCGGCCGCGTCGTTGAAATCCCAATAGGCCACCAGTCCAGCGCTGGCGTTGGATTGGTCGAAGCCCAGGCCGGTGTTTCCCGAGGCCCAAGCCGAATCATCGAATTCGTCACCCTCGTTCCAGCCGGTGGGCTTGGACTCCGCCGTGGGAATTAGGAAGCGGGCCGAAGCGCCGGTGGCCAGAAGCGGACTCGCGGCCAGACTGCGGCCGGTCCCGAACGAGACATTCGGGCGTTGTGGCCCGTAGCGATGCTCGCTGGCCACAGTCACTCCGTCGGGTCGCACCAATGCCAGGTAGCCGCCTTTGGCTGACAGCGCGAAGTTGGAATGGAGTTGAGCGGCGGCATTCGTGCGGTCCTTGCCGGAGGCGAACACCAGCAATCGCCCGTCGGGGGACAGGCTCCTCTCCGGGAAACGCCATCGGTTGAGCTGGTTGGTGGCGTCGGTCAGAAACCACCCGCCCAAGTTCACCGACGTGGCTCCGGGATTGTGGATTTCAATCCAATCGGGTGAATCGCCCTCCTCGTCGCGTTGCCCGCCAGAGTTGCTCGCGAGAAATTCGCTGATGACCGGCGCGGGCACGCCTTGAGCCAGCGCGCTCGTCCAAAGACTCAGCGCAACGAGCAGGCGGAACCAGACCGGGGGCATGGCCAACGAAACCACTGGGCGAGCCCGCCTGGCAAGCGGCGCCCGACCCACAGCTGGTGGCCCTCGGTAGCGTCTAATCGGAGAATCACGGGGTAACCTCTGCATTTGGTTCCGGCCGGACGGTGAACTTGGCCCCCGCCGAGTCCGGCAGTGCTTCGGATCGAACGATCACTTTCCGCACGCCGCCGAGGGTCTGCTCCTGAAAGCCAGATTTCAGGCGTGAGAAAGCTCCGTTTCCAAACCCGTGCATCCCCTTCTCGGCGGACCGATGCTCAACCGAGCAGATGTCATTCATGAGTGCTCTCACCGTGAGCGCCACGATACGGACGGCCGTATGGGGCGGCTCAACGGGGTTGCTGATGCGCACGAAGAACGCCAGCGGTTCACCAAAGCCACGAGTGAACTCCATCGGCTGGGTCACCTTCTCGATCTCGATGAATCCCAGTTCACGGCAAATCTCGGGCGTGTACTCGAGTTCCAGCCGTGACTGAGGCTGGATCTTGCCGGCGAGATCCTCGATGTGTCTCTTCAAGGTTTTGGATTCCGGGCGTGTGGCGCTCAAGGCATGAGCCTTCAGCAGTTGGTGCTTGGCGTCATTGGTCCGTCCCTGGTCCAGGTAGAGATCCGCCAACTGCACGCAGCCTTTGGGCGACGAGGATCTGGTCTGCGCCAGGCGTTCGAAGAACCGTCGCCGCTGTTCCACCTCGAACGAGTGCACGAACGGCAGCAAGGTCTCGAAATCCCAGGGCTTCCGGTCCAGAAGGAGTTCCAGCGCTTGGGCCCGCTCGGTCCGGCTCAGCGGCTTGCGGTAGCAGACGATGTACTCGAAGCGCCGCGGATCGGAACTCTCCTCATCGAGCAACGTGTGCGTCCGGAATTTCCGGAAGATGTTCACCCGCGCCTCGCCTTGCCGGGCCTCCAGCCTCGCGGCGCGCGTGCTGTTGAGATCCCTGGGTTCAACCTCCCATCCTGCCCGGTTCAACGACTGTGCGATCTGTTCCAGCACGGGGCCGGGGTTGGTGGAGGTTTGAAACCGCCAATAGGTCTCGTTGTGTGTGAAGAGCCCGCAGTAGGAGGCAGATCGGCGTGCGGACACAGTGCTGAGCCAGTCGAAGTCGGCCACCGGCTCATAGGGGCCGAAAAACTCCACGGGCAGCGAAGGCAGGGGAGGGTGTTCTGCGGAAAGCTTGGCGAGATTCTCAGTCATCGATTTAGCCAGCGACTGGGCGATGTCGTGGGCCGCCTTCTCGTAGCGATCGGTGGTCAGCCCCAGGAAGGTGCTTTCGGAATCCAC
>CANHYD010000353.1 GCA_947464705.1 Verrucomicrobiota bacterium
AATCGGGCTCCAAACGCCGAAGATCTTCGGCCACAAGCCGCCCGATCTCGTACCGCGACAGACGCTCCGAGCCCGCGAGGTGGAACACCCCGCCCTGCCCCGAATCTAACAACGCCCACAAACGCCGCGCCGTCTCCACCGCCGCAATCGGGCACCGGAACTCATCCACAAACAAATCCACGACCCGACCCGCACGCCACGCGGCGGCCAACTCCTCGTTGAACGCCCCCGGCCCCGACGGCGACCGACCGAAGTTCAACGACGTCCGTACAATCGCGTGCCGCGGATTGCGGCGCACCCACGACTCGGCTTCCACCTTGGTCTCGGCATACACACTCAAGGGATTCACCGCGTCGTCTTCCCGATAACCGCCCTCGGCCCCATCCCGCCGCCCATCGAAGACCAAGTCCGTCGACAGGAATACCATCGGCAAGTCCGCCGCCAATTCGGCCAGCCTGCGGGTCACCTCTACATTCTGGATTCGCGCCCCGGCCGGGTCAGCCTGGCACGCGGGGCTGCGACTGCGCGCTGCACAGTGGATCACCCCAGTCGGACGCTCACGGGCAAACAACCGCTCCACCGCCCGGAAGTCCGCCAGATCCACCTCCACGCGCGTCAACGGCCGAGCTCGACCACCGAATCGGTCGATTCCGGTCCCACGCACCCACGGCTCCCGACCGTGTTCGCCCACACCCACGCCGGCAACCGTCACGCAGGCATGACCGATCAATCCGCCCGCGCCCGTCACCCACACGCCGCCTGGAATCCCCTCAGACATCGCACAACCTCACGGCCGACCGGATGGCTTGGATGTTGCCCGCCTGAGTCGCCGCCCGCGGGATAAACTCCTGGCCCACGAATCCGCGATAACCCACCTCCAAGAGCGCCTTCATGATGGCCGGATAATTGAGTTCCTGATCGGCCGCATCCAGATCGCAACGCCCCGGATTACCTGCCGTGTGCACGTGGCCGATCCACGGCGCATGCTGTCGAATCCGGCGGATCACATCGCCGTGCATGATTTGCACATGGTAGATATCGAAGAGCACCTTGACCCGCTCCGACGACACTGCCTTCACGATGTCCACGCTCAGGTCGATGTCGTCGCAGAAGTAATCCGGGTGCCCCTTCATCGGCACATCCACCCGCGAGTTCAGCATCTCCAGGCACACCGTCACCCCACGCTTCTCGGCATGGCCAGCCAGCGTCTTCAGACCCTCGATCATATTCCGCACCCCATCCTCGCGACGGATCCCGCGCGCGAAGCCCGAGAACGTAATGATGTTGGGCGACCCGAATGCCGAAGCCTCATCAATGGCCTTCAGGCAAGCGGCCGTGCACTCGGCATGCTCCTCGCGGTGCGCGAACCCCTTGCTGAACCCATGTCGACCAAAGATCGCACTGGTAAGACCATAACGACTGAGCATCGGGAAGTGTTCGGGCCCCAACAATTCCAGGGCCTTCAGACCCAGAGCCACTGCCTCACGCGCCAACTCCTCCGGCGTCAACGGGGCAAAATTCCACGAGCACAGACTTTGCTGGATGCGCCCCTTCAACTTCGCCGGTGCCATCGCTGTCGCTGTTGACGATGCGTCGGCCAGCGCCGAACCGGCCAGACCCGCCGTCGAAACCACGCCGGTGCCAATCGTTCCCGCGGCGCCCACCACGCCCACGGCTCCCTGCATAAATTCCCGCCGCCCCATAACTCCCGAGTTCATGCCCCGCATTCAACGCCGACCAAGCCTCCGCGGAAACCTCGAAAACCTCCATCTCCCGGACAAACACACTCGACGGCCAACACCACAGGGCCAGCACCACCGGGCCAGCACCACCGGGCCAACACCACAGGGCCAACACCACAGGGTCAACACCACAGGGTCAGCACCACAGGGCCTCAGTACCACGGGCTCAGTACCACGGGCTCAGCACCACGCGGCCAGCAATTCGCGCACGGACCACTCAGACGGACCGCTCGGAGATCGGTCCCTACCTCAGAAGTCATCGGGCTACAGCCCAAGTTCCGGCCACAAACTCAGCCTCACCCACGCACTTCCGAGGTAGGGCGATTTCTCCGAAAGCGCCGCTCCGACGACCAAGACAAAAAAGGGCCACTCCCCCGGACAAACACACTCGACGGCCAACACCACAGGGCCAACACCACAGGGCCAACACCACAGGGCCAACACCACAGGGCCAGCAATTCGCGCACGGACCACTCAGACGGACCGCTCGGAGATCGGTCCCTACCCAACACTGCAATCGCAGCCACACACCGAGCCAACTCACACCGGATCGTGCAACCGCACACCCAGGGCTCCATCGACCGCCAGCGTTGCCCCTGTCAAAAAGCCGGCATCCTCCGAAGCCAGCCACACGGCCGCACGCGCCACCTCGTCGGGTTGCCCAATACGCCCTGCCGGGTGGAAGCGATCCAACTCCACGCGCGACTCCGCTCGCCCCGCAAATCCCGCCTCGAGCATCGGCGTTGAAATGGCCGCGGGCGCAATGGCATTGACCCTCACCCGCCCCCCAAGATCCACCGCCAAGGCCCGCGTCAATCCGGCCAAGGCTGCCTTGCTGGTGGCATAGGCCACGAAACCCGGCTTCGTCTGCGAAGCATGGATGCTCGTGATTTGCACCACCGAACCCCGGGACTTCTCCAACAGCCCCAGGAAACTCTGCACCAAGAAAAACGGCGCACTCACATTCACCGCCAGCGTCGCCGCCCACTCCGAAGGCACCACATCCGGAGTCGCCCCGCAGTGCTGCACAGCCGCGTTGTTCACCAGGGCCACCAGCGACGCATCGCCCAGGGCTTCAACGACCCGGGTCCGAAACCCATCCCGCACCCCGGCATCGGCGACATAAGCCGCCAGACAACACGGGACCCAAATCGTGCCCTCGGTCCCAGATCCATCGGGCGTACCGCGCTCCGGAGCATCCGTCGCCACCACCCGCCACCCGGCCAACCGAAAGGCTGCACACAGCGCTCGGCCAATACCGCCTGACGCCCCCGTGATCAATACTCCCTTCATGACGTAGCTCTTCCCTTTCGCTGCCGGGCCTGAAGCCGCAACCACGCTGATTCCCACCGGGC
>CANHYD010000354.1 GCA_947464705.1 Verrucomicrobiota bacterium
GACAGGAAATCCTGGCCTCCCTCCTCACGGCCAACCTCCCTATCCAACTGCATGCTAGCTCCGCCAAGATGACGGAAATCTATGCGGACTTGGGCTACCGATTCCCCCGGTGGACACCGCTGTCTCCCCGGACCGCACGCGGCCACGTCATCATCACTCCGACCGCTCGACCATTACTTTCGGCCCAACCCGAGATAGGCCCACTCCGGATCGCCTCGCTCAGTGGCTGGGCACTCGATCGGCGTTGGCCGACGACAGACGATAGCCAGCAACGGTTTGCCCTCAGCGACCATGCCGACTTCCCGGACCTCGTGAGATTCGTCAAAGAAGTAAGCCCGCAGCGGGTGTTCACTCTCCACGGATTCGCCGCCGATTTTGCACGATACTTAAGGCGCCAAGGGATCGAAGCCTACGCACTCAGCGAGGACGACCAACTTGAGCTTTCAATCTGATCCGCTGCGGGGCGAGGAAACATCCAGCAGAGATCCGGAAACCGGACGCTCAACCAGGGGATCAGTTGCGTGCAGGGCCAGACTTCACCTGGAGTTCATACTCCGGAGACATCGTGCTGTTGATCTTGTTGTCCAAAACCCCGGGATAGGTGAACTGGAATTTGTACCGGTACCGCAGAACGGAACGGTCCGTGGGCAGCGGCAACAAGGCCTCGAAGCGATTCTCCGTGTTGGGCACGGGCTGCATGGGATACAGGTTCAATCCCATCACGACCCACGCCTTCACATTCTCAGGCTGGACTCCACGACGGTGGGTCCGGAACGTGGTTTCGAACAAGTAGTTGGCCTCAGGTGACGGGGTGGCCGAGCGTGGGGTCAGATTGGAGTTTTGGGAACTGGCACAACCCAGACCCAGCGCAGCCAAAAGTACCCAGACAACAGGCGATGCAGACTTCATCGATGCGGTAAATGGCACACCATCGCGAGCATTGGCAAGGGATGAGTCACCGAGCGGCACTGCGGGCCTTGGATTCTCACAGGCTCCTCGCTCTCAAATTACCCCTCGGGGCGGACTCTAAAACCCGACATCCAGCCAATTCACTCCGGCTCGTTTCCAACCAACTCCCTGGCCAAAAGGCACACCTTGCGATCCATACCCCAACGATAACCACTCAACTCTCCCGATTCCCGAATGACACGGTGACATGGCACCAGCAAAGCCACCGGATTGGCTCCGCAGGCAGCGCCCACCGCTCGGGCCGCCCCTGGAGTGCCGACAGCGGCAGCCAATCGGCTGTAGGAAGTTAGTGAGCCGCTAGGAACCTTCAGCAGTGCCCGCCAAACCGCCTGTTGAAACGGGGTTCCGCTCAGCGACACGGAGAGTCGCCTGCCAGGGCTATTGAAGGCCCCGACCGAAATCCCCACCCACTGGTCCACCCACTCTTGAGCCCCCACGTCATCGGATGGCAATCGGTGATCCAGCCAGAGTCCGCGGCGGGGACCCGACGACGACTCGTCAAATTCCCACTGAAACACCGAACCGGCACACCACACCAGACAGCTCATCCCCCAAGGCGTGAGCGCTCGACCGCGCCGACAATCTTCAGGCAACACCTTCGGGATCGTCGTGAGTGCCTCGACCACTTCAGAACCCGAACCGCTCGCCGTCATCGACGGGGTCACCAGCCGTTGTCGGAGTCTTTCGGCCTCCCATCCTCGGACACAGGGGGCCGGTTGAATCGGCCCTTCTGGCCTCGGGGTCATTGAGCGGTCTTCGGTCCCTTCGCCTTCGGCAATTTCTTCAGGTGGCTGGCCGGATCTTTCTTAAAATCTTTCAGGCAACTCTTGCAGCACAATTTGATGGTCTGTCCTTCGTGGACAAACTCGTAGGTTTCCATACCGGAACCCTCAAACTTTTCGTCAGACACCAGACACTTGTCCAACGGATAGGCCTTAGCTTTGGGTTTGTCTTCAGCGCGAAGGCTGACCAGGGAGCAGGCGGCAACAGTCAGGGCAAGGATAGCAGCAGCTTTCATGTTTTTCGTGGAGCACCGGGTTCGATGCCCTCTCCATCTTCGATCGGAAGCGCCTTGGAGGCAAGTGGGCAACCACACTGGGCTTGCTCATCATCATCATTGTCTTTCACCTGCGGTATTGGACGCCGCGGGTTTCGAGGTTAAGGTGCCGAACCGCAGTCGATGCGCATCGTCAAGCCAACCCACCGTCGGATCGCCCCAGCTCCTCAGGCCGGGAGGTTCCACGCCTTCACCCTCATCGAGTTATTGGTGGTGATCGGCATCATCGCTCTCTTGGCGGCCATGCTGCTACCGGCCCTGGGTAAGGCCCGCTATCGCGCTTCCCAGGTCAATGAAATGTCCGGTTCGCGACAGTTGCTCATCGCCTGGAGCCTTTACGCGGAAGACAACTCCGACTCGGTGCTTCCCGGCTACCGGTATGGGCTGATGGCCACCGACTTTCAAGGACGAGCGGTGAATCATCCGATCAACGCTCGATATCCCTGGCGAATCGCCCCCTACCTGGGGAAAAGCTTCGACGTCATGTACCTCAACGAAAACCGGCGCACGTTGGAGACTTTTCGGCGGATGGAGGACCCGGACCTCGGAGTTTATGCCGCTTCGGTATTTCCCTCTCAGGGCATTAATTCCGTCTTTGTTGGCGGTGATGACGTCGAGCTGCCACCCACGGAGCGAGCCTTTGAGCGGTTTGGGCGCTTCTGTGTTCTCAAAACCGCCGAGGTGAACCGCCCCTCAGAGCTATTGGTTTTCACCTCTGCCCGCGGCCCATTTGAGGGCCGGATTGTCCCCGGCTACTACGTCGTGAAACCGCCCTACCTCAATGCGCGTCGCTGGGCCGTGGATTGGAATTCGGAAGATGGCCCCGAGGCGTGGGGTTACGTGCACCCGCGGTACAATCTGCGATCAGTGACTGGGATGGTCGATGGGCATGTTGAAAACCTCGATCGCCGACGCATTCAGGACATGCGCCATTGGGCCAATCCGGCAGACCGGGCCGATTGGACTCTTCGAGCGCTCCCAAGCCCGTGACCCCGAGATCGCGGACGGACCCGCAGACCCGGGGGGCGAATGATCTTCGGGCGTGATTCAAACACCTCAACCCC
>CANHYD010000355.1 GCA_947464705.1 Verrucomicrobiota bacterium
ATCTCGACCGCCGGCTCCGCAGGCACGCCCCGTTCCTGGCTCAGCGGAATCCTCCGTCTGGGATTAGTGGCAGGTTGCGCCGGATGGCTGGCATCCCACTCCTTGTCCACTCTGGTGGGTACCCAGATCGTTGGCGTCTCGGGCATGTCCCAGACGCGGGAGAGCGAAGCGCAGCGGTGGCAATTCGCCTCGGCAATTAGCCTGCCGCCGGTGGAGTCACTGCGCGTCATCGTGCCGGGGCTCTTCGGCTACCGCATGGACAGCCCGGACGGCGGCGCCTACTGGGGAGCGGTGGGCTTTGACGGCACTTCCAAGGGTCGCTGGAGCGGAGCCGGTGAGTACGCAGGCATCCTGGTGGTGCTCGTGGCAAGCTACGCCGCGGCCTCCTCGTTGCGCAAAAAACAGTCTCCCTACTCGGAGCAGGAACGCCGGATGGTGTGGTTCTGGGTCGCGGTGGCGGCGGGATCCCTGGCGCTTTCCTGGGGGCACTTCGCACCGTTCTATCGAATTTTCTTCGCCATCCCCTACCTCTCGACCATTCGCATCCCCTCCAAGTTCCTGCACGTGATGCACCTCGCGCTCTGGGTGCTCTTCGCCTACGGACTGGAGGCCATCGCTCGGGGCACTCTCGCCTCGGGAAGGGATCGCCTGGGCTCTTGGAAGGAACAGTTCGCCGCCTGGCGAAAGCACGCGGCACCGGGCGAGGTGAACTGGGTTTTTGGAGCCCTGGCCGTCTTCGCACTCGCACTGATCGGTGGGCTGCAGTTCGCGGGAAGCGCCAGTGAACTGAAGTCCCACCTGCGGGGCATCGAGTTCCAGATGGGCCCTCCGGCCACTGCCGAATTCTCCATCGGCGAAGCGTGGAAAGCCCTCGGATTTTTCGCGGTTTCACTGGCACTCGTGGCCGGCATGATCACCGGATTCTTCAACGGCACCCGGGCCCGGATAGGCTGGATGCTGCTGGGCACCGTGCTCGTGGTGGACCTGTACCGGGCCAACACGCCCTGGGTGAAGTACTACGATTGGGTCACCCGTTATCAATCGAACTCGGTGTTGGACTTGCTCAAAGACAAACCCTGGGAACAACGGGTGACCGCCTTTCTGGACCCGCACCGGCAAGGACCCCTGGTCGGGGGCGAAGCCGCCCTCTCTTGGACCTACCTGCAGAAGGAATGGCTGGAGAACCAGTTCCAGTATTTCAACATCCAGTCGCTGGACATCTCCCAGATGCCCCGAGTGCCCGAGTTGGAGACGGCCTATTTCGGAGCGCTGGGCCTGCTGGACAATCAGAACAACCTGCCGCTGGTGGGCCGTCTGTGGCAACTGACCAACACCCGGTACATTCTTGGATCCAAGGAAGCAGTCGACCAACTCAACGGCATGGTGGACCCCGTCCAGAAGCGCATCCGCCTAAAGATGCCCTTCGGTCTCGGGCTCAAGCCGGGAGTGACTCCCCCCAACGCCTCGACCGCCACCGCCGACGTGGTACAATTACTGACAACCACCGCCTCCGAAGCAGGCCCCTTTGCCGTCTTGGAGTTCACCGGCGCCCTGCCTCGGACCAAGTTCTACACCGACTGGCAGGCCGGACTCGACGACACCCAGGTGCTGAAGCAGTTGCGGTCGATGGAGTTTGATCCAGCCCGACAAGTGCTCATATCGGAAACCCTCGGCGCGGGGTCTCCCTCCTCCAGTTCCACCGCCGCGGAGGCCTCCATTGTGGCCTATGCACCCAAGCACATCACCGTAAAGACCCGCTCCGCCGCGCCCGGCATCCTGCTGCTCAACGACCGCTGGCACCCCGACTGGAAAGTGACCGTGGATGGCCAATCCGCGCCGCTGCTGCGCGCCAACTTCCTCATGCGGGGTGTTTCGGTCGCCGCCGGCGAGCACACCGTCGAGTACCGCTTTGATCCCCCTCACCAAACCTTGTGGGTCAGCCTCGCGGCCGTCGCCACAGGTCTCCTTCTGGTGGGTATCCTCATCTTGGCACCGAAGCCTTCCAGCGCCGACTGACCATGGCCTCCACGCCCAGCCACCTCGACCACGTCCGCAACGACGTGACCTATGCCGACATCCTGGCCAACTGGGATGCGGCCTTCTACGCCAAGTTCACCCGCACCCTCCGGCCTTCGACGCCGGGTGCGCGGTTGCTCGATATCGGATGCGGCGTGGGCCAAGTCGTGGCTCAGTTGACCCGAGAGGGCTTCGAGGCGCACGGCGTGGACGTGTCGGCACCGAACATCGAACGCACCCGCGCCTTCACAGACCGCTGCCTGCTGTATGACGGCAACCGACTTCCCTACCCCGACGGATATTTCCAGCGGGTCGGCGCACTGAACGTGGTCGAGCATGTGCAGGATCCGGAGGCCTTCATCGCCGAGGCGGTCCGCGTTTGCGCTCCGGGTGGCCGGATTGTCCTCAGCAGCCCCAACTTCCTACGGTTCCTCGGCTGGCGCGATTACCATCCGCGGATGCGGGGCATCGGCAACAAGTGGCATAATCTCCAGGGCCTGCTCGAGCGCCGCAATCAAATGCGCAGCGCGCCCGACCAGGTCCGCTTCGAGCGGATGACCCCGATCATCAAGGAACCGTTCACCCCCGACGACGACGCCATCGTGTGCACCAATGCGTTGGATCTGGGATTCTTCCTCGAACGCACCGGGTGCCGTCTGGTCGACGTCGCCTGCACCGACCGCACCGTGCCGGGCTGGATCGACTTCGTCCTCAACTGCTCCCCGCTGAAATACGGACTCTTCAACGCCTGGGTGGTCGCCGAGAAGCGCACTTAAACCCGGTCAGGGACCACCGCCCCTCGGTCACCAGACCTCGACTGGGCCCTTGGGCACCGGGATCGCCTCGCGCCGAATGCTGGCGGGCCCATCCGAGTCATCCGCCTCGCGCATGAAACTGGCGACCATCGGTGCCAACTGGTAGCGCGGCAACAGCTGGCCCGAATCGTCGCAGAACTGCCGCCGCCAGCGCAGGTAGCTGTCCACGATCTCGAGGTATTGGGCCCGGGACTCCATCCGCACGATCTTCTTGCTGAACTCGTTGGCCGGGCCGAAGCGCTTCGCA
>CANHYD010000356.1 GCA_947464705.1 Verrucomicrobiota bacterium
GAACATGGCCCACATGGAGTCGCTAATCCAGTAGTAGCCCGCGCCCACAGCGCCAGGCTCGACGCCCTTGAACATCGCATAGGCCGAATCACCGATGATGGCGTTGCCTGCTCCGAACGACAGGCTGTATCCGATGGCCCACCACAAGATGGTCACCAGTCCGGCGATACCCATGCATTGAGCCAACACCGACAGGACGTTCTTCTTGCGGACCAAACCACCGTAGAACAGGGCCAAGCCGGGCAGGGTCATGAACAGCACCAGCGCGGTGGAGGTCATTTGCCAGGCGTTGTGGCCAGGGCCAGGGCCGGCGATCTTGCTGGTGACGTTAGTATTGCCTGCGGTGGCGCGGGCGGCGTTGTTGACGTACGCCTCCAAGTCGGCCAAGCGCTCTTCGACGCTGGGGTCGGCGGCGCGGGTGTCGACTGCGGCAAACGACAGCAGCGCACAGGTGAGTGTCAGAAAAAACTTTTGGAAAAATGTTTTCATAGGTTTTGGATGCAGTGGGGAGTGGGACTGGTTGTTTTTGAACCGCCTCTGGCTCAAACCGCGCTGTCCCCTTTCTCTTCGGTGCGGATGCGGATGGCCTCGGTGACCTCGGAGACGAAGATCTTGCCGTCGCCGATCTTGCCGGTCTTGGCGGCTTTAATGATGGCTCCGGTTGCCTCGTTCACCTTGGCGTCCGACACCACCAGTTCGATTTTGATCTTCGGCAGGAAATCGACGGTGTACTCGCTGCCACGGTAAATCTCGGTGTGCCCTTTCTGGCGACCGAAGCCCTTGACCTCGGACACGGTCATACCCTCGATACCCACTTCGTGGAGGGCGTCTTTGACCTCCTCGAGCTTGAAAGGTTTTATCACTGCTTCGATTTTCTTCATGTGTGCGTGTGTGTGTTGTTTCCAGTTACTGAAGGGGTGCCGTTGAGCACTTCTTCAGGGTGTTGATGCGCTGCCGGATCATTCGGCCCGGCGCGCAAGAGGTTGAGTTCTTGAGCGTCGGACAGTCCGGCTCCTGAGTCCCGGAAGCAGCACGGATGCCAGCCACGTTTCTTGGCTGATTTGTCGGTCCAAAACTGCGGAAATGCTGAGAAAATCCCCCGTGGTTTCCACTCGTCGTTTTCGGAGTTGGAAGCCAGGGGTGGTTCTTTTTGAGCAGCCGGGTGAAAAAGGGCAGGGAGGCTGTGCAGAAACTCAGCCTGAGGCGGGCGGGCGCGCGATCAGGTGTCGATCAAGGTTTTGGAGGCAATGAGGGACCCAATAGCAAAACGGTTCCCACGATCACCACCCAGCCGACCGCATCGAGCCATAGCCCGTGGCGCATCATGGCCTTCAAGGGGATGCAGCCGGTCCCGTACGCCATGGCATTGGGTCCCGTGGAAACCGGCAACAAGAAGCCCATGGAGCAGCCCAGGCACGTGGCCAGGGCGGGTTTGAGGGGGTCCACTCCAGCCGCCTGCGACACGGCGATGGCAATGGGGACCACCATGGTGGCCGAGGCGGTGTTGGTGGTGGTTTCACTGACGAGGATGCCGACTCCGGTGAAAAGCACGGTCAGGCCCACCACCGAATGGCTGTGGAACAGCGTGGCCAAGCCCGCACCGATCCAGTGGGCCAAACCGGTGGAAAACATCAATTCGCCCAGGCACATGCCTCCGGCAAAGAGCAGGATGGTTCCCCAATCGATGGCCGCGGCGTCCCGCCACTCCAGGGTGAAGGATTCGCGTTGGGCGTTGGTGGGCAGGAAGAACAGCGCCGAAGCGGCCAGCAGGCCAATGACGCTCTCGGGAGCGTGGGCGCTGATCCACAGGTAGGCCGGACTCGCCGAACCCCGGTCATCGAGGGCTGCGATGAGCCCGGGCAAGATCCACAAGGTCACCGCCCCCAAGAACACGCCCACCACGTTCAACTGCCCCTGGGTCCAACGGCCCAGGTTGGCCCGCTCTGTCTCCAGCCAATGGCGGTTGGTGGATAGGGACACGGCCGGAACCGGGCAATGCCGGCTGAAACGCCAGACCAGAAAACCGGCCAGTAAGATCGCAACGGGAAGCCCCAGGCGCATCCACTGGAAGAAAGTGACCTTGTAGCCCAAGAGCCGCTCGATGGCCCCGATTCCGATGAGGTTCGGAGGGGTGCCGATGGGTGTGGCCAAGCCCCCGACCGAGGCGGCGAAGGCGGTGATGAGCATGAGCCCAGCGGCAAAGGGCGTGGCCCGATAATTGGCCACCCCTTGGCGCGCACCCAATTCGGCCAGAATGGACAGGCCGATGGGCAGCATCATGGCCGTCGTGGCCGCGTTGGAGACCCACATGGAAATCACCGCTGTGATGCCGGCGAAGGCGGCGTACAAGCGGGCGGGACTGGATCCGACCCAGGGCATGGCCAGCAGCGTGAAGGCGAAACGTCGATTGAGCCCGTGTTTGAGCATCGCCTCGCCCATCATGAAGCTGCCCATGAACAGGAAGATCACCGGATCAGCGAAGGGTTTGAAGACCTCCCGGGCCGAGCCTAGTCCGGCCACCACGCACAGGGACGGTGCCAAGAGCGCCGTGGCCGCCAGGGGAATGGCCTCGGTCATCCAAAGAGTCAGCGCCATGCCGACGATGGCGAAGAGGTGCCGAGCCGGCAGGGGCAATCCGGGCAAGGGAATCCACCAAAGAACGACCAAGACCACCGGGGCCAGGTACCAACCGACGCGTTTGCGCATGCGCTCAAAGCGTTCCTCGGCCGGCGACAGGTTGGCACTCAGGGCGAGGTCTTGGGGTGGTATCGACATCGGTGACGGTTGTCCTGAGGATCTTGCCGGGAGAACGTGGAAGGGGCGAACAGCAGGTCGCCGATCAACGCGGCGCGGCGAAGCAGTACACGAAGCCGTCATCACAGCCGATGACGATGTGTCCATCGACCACGGCGGGTGAACTTTGCACGGGTTGACCCAGATCGTAATTCCACCGCTCCTGCCCGTCGGCCAGCGAGACGATGTAAAGCCGCCCGTCGTCGGACCCGACGATCACGCGATCGCCCGCCACCACGGGCGAACTCTCGACCTTGCCCCGGGTCTGGAAGGTCCAGAC
>CANHYD010000357.1 GCA_947464705.1 Verrucomicrobiota bacterium
CTGCGGTGCCTGTACCCGCAGCAAAGCGCGACATGGACTCGGAGATTTCCCGTGCTGGGGGCCGTGTCGGGGACAGCCGGAGGGATGGCTGCCCTCGAGGCCATCAAGGTCATCACCGGAGTTGCGCCTCCTTTGGCCGGGCGACTCATCACCTTGGATTTGAGAACTTATCAACTGTCGCGTCTGAAGATCGGGCGGATTCCCGGCTGTGTGGATTGCGCTCAAAGCGCGGGAGGCAAGGCGTCATGAAGTGTTGGGATTCATTCCGAAGCAAGTTGGGGTGGCTCGTGTTCTTCGTGGCCGTATCCGCCTGGGCGTGTCGCTACTCGGTCCGCGACACCGGCTTTGTCGATCTGGGGCTGGAAGCCTATCGATTGCGATGGGTTCCGGAGTCGGGAACTTCATCAGAGGTGCGTTCCAAGGCCGAATTGCTGCTGCGCGAATCGAACGTGGTTTGGGATGAAGATCCCACGGGCGGGGGCTTTCCGCGTGGAGCCGGGTTGTACTTGCGCGATGTGGAAGGGCGTATCCTGAGCCTGCCGTTGCCAAATCCTTCCGACGCGACGGCGGTGCTGCGAGGCGTCGAGATGGCAGTGACGTCGCCGCTGCGGGAGCGGGTGTATCGCGAAGGGCTCCGCGCCTATGCGTTGGTTTTGTTGCTCGAAGGCACTGATGGGGCGGCCAATGCCCGCGTCCGTCAGGATGTCGAATCCGCCATCACCGCCACGGCCCAGTTGCTCTCGTCCATGCCCAAGCCGGTAGAGACGCCGCCGCAACTGGTGTCCGTGTCCTTAAAGGATCAGTCGGCCGAGACAGTGCTGGTTTGGGGGCTGGGTTTGGAACCGGTTCTCTCGGACTCGCCTCGGATTGCCATTGTGTACGGCCGGGGGCGTCGATTGGGCCTTCCGATGGAAGGGCCACTCATCACCCAAACGGCCTTGCGGGACCGGTTGCTGCTCATTGGTCAGGACTGCGAGTGCGATTTGGATCGGGCCTGGTTGAAGGGGCCTCTCTTGCCCGGGCGTTGGAGCCGGGAGTTGCAGCAGGCCGCCTTGGACGCGCTGGGCTTTGATCCAGGCAACCCCATGGTGCGGGCGGAAATCAGCCGCATCGTCGAACGTGGACCTCAGAATCCGGGGCGTCGTCGCCCGCCCTCTTCCGGTTCCTCGCTGGGGTATTCTGAGGAATCGGTCGAAACGACGCCTGGGTCGGAATCTGATCCCGCCGAGCCCGCAAATTCCGGGGCTGCTTCGGACACTTCCGCGACTTCCACGAATCCGACTGCCTCGACCGTTCCAACGGCATCGACATCATCGGCCGCGGTCTCGAAACCCTCGCCCAGCTCCGCGCCAACGAACCCGGGTCGCGGTCTTTGGTTTGTCTTGGCGGGGTCTTTGATCGTCTTCGTTGTTGCGGGTCTTGGGCTTTGGTTGCGTGCGTCCCGACGATGAACTCCACACTCCAGAACATTCTGCGCGAAGGGTGGCATTCCCGCCTCAACTCCGCCCTCATGCTCGTGGCCCTGACCGGAGCGGTTACCCTGCTCACTGCCGTTCAATTGCTCACCGCCGCCGCAGAACGCGAGACCCGGCGTGTGGTCCGGGACATGGGGTTCAACTTGCGGATTCTTCCGAAGGACACTGATCCCGAACGGTTCTTCCTGGAAGGTTACTCGGAGAACACGTTGCCAGCGGAAACGGTGACTCGCTTGGCGGCGGGTGCGGGGGCCTTCCTCACCTTCAATCACCTGACGCCCGTCTTGGAACGTCGCATCCGTGTGGGTGGCCATGAGTGCTTGCTCACGGGGCTGGGAGACACGGTGGTGGGGCCCGGAGAAAAGAAGCAGCCTATGGGTTTTAGGATCCCTCCGGGAACAGCACAGGTCGGGAGCGTTTTGGCCGAGCGCCTGGGGGTGAAGGTGGGTGGATCTCTGGAAGTGAGCGGACGAACGCTTCGCGTGGAGCGGGTTTTGGTCGAGGCTGGCACGGAGGAGGATGTACGGCTCTACACCGCCCTGTCGGATGCGCAGACAGTCTTGGGGTTGCCCGGTCGCATCAGCGAGATCAAGGCGATCGACTGCCTCTGCCTGACGGCCGACCAAGATCCCTTGCCGAAGATCCGCGAAGCGTTGTCGCAATTGTTGCCGGAGGCGCGGGTGATTCAAATGCGCGCTCTGGCCGACGCGCGGGCCAAGCAACGGCAGGCCTCGGAACGAGTCAGCGCCTTCGCGGTGCCGATGACACTGCTGGTGGCGGCGGTCTGGATCCTGGTGCTGGCCGTGTTGAACGTGCGACAGCGTCGGGTGGAGATCGGTCTCTGGCGTGCCTTGGGGACAGGCTCCTCGCGCATTGCCGCGCTGTTCCTGGGCAAGGCGGTGCTGCTGGGTGGGATGGGCGGTGCGTTGGGATGGGCGGTCGGGACCACCGTGGCGTTGCGATGGGGGCCTGTGCTGTTTCCGGTGACGGCGGCTTCGTTGAAAATGGATGGATCTCTGATCGTGCCGGCCCTGACCTGGACCCCGCTGTTCGCGGCTGCCGCCAGTTTTCTGCCGGCGATGATGGCCGTGTCGCAAGACCCGGCCGAAACACTCCGGGCCGATGGATGACGCCATGAACTCCCCCCTCATCGAAGCCTCGGGCCTGACCCGGAATTACGCGACCCAACCCGGTGTGGTGGCCGGTGTTTCCGAGTTGTCCCTGCGCGTGGAACAGGGCGAGTTTGTGGTCATTCAGGGGGCCAGCGGATCGGGCAAGAGCACCTTGTTGCTCCTGCTCGGCGCCTTGCTGCGGCCGGAGCGGGGAACCCTGCGAATCGACGGGGTGGATCTGACTCGGATCAACGCCGTAGGCATGTCGCGGTATCGGGCGCGATCGGTGGGATTCGTCTTCCAACTGTTCCACCTCGTGCCCTACCTGAGCGTTCACGGCAATGTGCTGGCCGGACTGCCTCCGGGCAGCGTGGTGGATCCTGCCGAGGCCGATCGTTGGGTCGAGGCGCTGGGGTTGACCGCACGCCGCAACTCGGCCCCTGCAACCCTCAGTGCAGGGGAACGGC
>CANHYD010000358.1 GCA_947464705.1 Verrucomicrobiota bacterium
CGGCCGCCAGTTCTGGAAAGGCCCAGAGCGCTCCCGAGTCATCGCAGTGATGGCCTTGAGGAAGCGCAGGTTGAAGGCACCGAAATCAACCCCGATCACCACGTCTGGAGTGCGTTCGCGAGCGGCCTCCGACAATTGTCGAAACGCCCGTCGGAACCGGCCGAGCTGGCGCAGGGCATCGGCGGGGCCGATGACAGAATGCGCGGTGAGGTCGCAGAGAATTTCCACCCCGGCAGCCGCCATGGCAGGCCCTCCTGCTCCGAAGAACCGGGGCTCCAGCGGCGCACTCCTTCGGCGCAGGGCACGAACCAGCTCGGCGGCGAGTTGGTCGCCACTGGGCTCACCGGCGATCAGCAGGATGGACGAGGGCTTCACCGTGGGACCGCAAGTCTAGGAGGCTCCGCCGGATTGTGGAAGCGCTCCCCCAATGCCATTTTCCCAACAGTAGGCTTCCTTGGGAACCCCGATGGCCCGGCCTGCGCTCGCGGGCCAATCTGGAGAGCGAACGGGAGCGGTGAGGGGACTCCTCGAACCCAGGGCTTCTCCGGCGAGCACCCCGCAGGGTCTTTCAGCCCTGGGGTAACGTGGAGTCCTGGGTTCAAGGACTCTTTCCAGTCTGGCTTTTGGAGGGAGGTTGCCAGAAACTGATCTCATACCAGAGCCCATGAAGATCCCCCTGCTTCCCGAGGCGATCGCCCTGTTCGCCGGAACCCTCCTGGTTTCCCAGACGATGGCGGCCACCGACTTCACGGCCGAGATCGAGCCGCTGTTGATTCGGCGTTGCTCCGAATGCCATGGCCCGGACAAGCAGAAGGCTAACCTTCGTCTCGATTCCCGGGCGGCGGCGCTCCAGGCGGCCGAATCGGGCAAGGCCGCCCTGGTGGTGGGAAAACCTGAAGCCAGCGAACTCATCCGCCGCATCACCTCCACCGATCCGGATGAAGTCATGCCACCCAAGGGGCCACGATTGACACCGGAGGAAGTCGCCAGCCTCACGCGCTGGATCCAGGAGGGGGCTGTTTGGCCCGAGGTGAACGCCCAGAAGCATTGGTCCTTCCAGGCACCGATCCGACCCAACCCTCCGGAAAATCTCCCCAAGACGGCCACCCTCCAGAATCCCATCGATCGGTTCATCGTGGCCCGGCTGGCCAAGGAGGGGTTGCAGCAACAGCCTGAAGCCGATCGGGCCAACCTGATCCGCCGCGTGTCCCTCGATCTGACCGGCTTGCCCCCGGAACCGTCCGAGATCAGCGCCTTTCTCGCGGACACGTCGCCCCGCGCTTTTGAAAACCTCGTCGACCGCCTGCTCGCCTCGCCCCACTACGGGGAGCACATGGCCCGCGGATGGCTCGATCTGGCGCGTTATGCCGATTCCAACGGGTACCAGGTGGATCTGGCCCGGTCCATTTGGCCGTACCGCCAATGGGTGATCGAGGCCTTCAACAATAATCAGCCGTTCGACCAGTTCACCATCGATCAGCTGGCCGGTGATCTCCTGCCCCAGCCCACCTTGGCTCAGCGCATTGCTACCGGGTTCAACCGCAACACCAAGGTCAATGACGAGGGCGGTGGCGACGCCGAGGAGTACCGCACCAAGGCGGTGAAGGACCGGGTGGCCACTGTGGGAACGGCCTGGTTGGGTCTCACCCTGAACTGCGCCGAGTGCCACACGCACAAGTACGATCCGATCACCCACGAGGAGTACTACCGCTTCTACGCCTTCTTCAACAACAGTGCCGACTCGGGCAACTACAGTCTTGGACCCTCGGTCGAGGTACCCAAGCCGGACTTGGCCGACAGCGACGAGCATTGGTCTCGGCGGTTGCAGGAGACCCGGGATGCGCTCGCTCGTTCCGAGAAGGAACTCCAGAAAGCCCAGGCTGCCTGGGAGAAGTCGGTTGCTCGGAAGCCGGATCCGTGGCGGACCCTCCAACTCGTCAATGCTCAGTCCACCGGCGGTTCCAGCTACACCAACCTGCCGGACGGATCCCTCCTGGGAACCGGGGTCAACCCCATCTACGACACCATCACCGTCGAGGCTGACACCGACCTGACCGGCATCACGGCCGTCCTGCTCGAAGTGCTGCCCGATCCCAGTCTGCCGAAGAATGGCCCGGGTCGTTGGGGCGCCAGCGGCAATTTCATCCTCGATGAATTCTCCTTCGCCGCCGCTCCCAAGAAGGGTCCCGCGCCGGCCAATACCAACCTCTTCTTCAGCAGCGCCACGGCGGACTGGGAGCAGCAGTATTACGGCGCCGAGCACGCCATCGATCGCAATCCGAAGACCGGTTGGTCCATCGGTCCCCGTTTCGGCCAGCGTCACTTCCTCATCGCCCGGCTGCAGGATCCGGCCGGCTACCGTGGGGGCAGTCGACTCACCTTCCGCTTCGACCACTACCACGGGAACAGCCACTGCATCGGCCGATTCCGTATCTCGGTGACCACCGAGAAGGATCCGCAGCGTCAATGGCCCCTGCCGGAAGACGTGCGGGTGGCAGCCTCCCGGTCAGTGCAAGAACGCTCGGCCGAGCAGTCGGCGCTTCTAGCCGCCAGCCAGCGCTCTGCCTCGGAGAAGGTGCGGACCCTGGAACGCGAACTCTTTGTTCTCGAGCAGCGTCGTCAGAAGCGCGCCGGCCAAAAGTTCACCACGCTGGTCATGCAAGAGCGGTCCGAGCCGCAGCCGCGCGAGACCTACATCCATCTCCGGGGCGACTTCCTGACCAAGGGCAAGGTCGTTCAAGCGGGCACCCCGGCGGTGTTCCCGCCCCTGCCCGCGGGACTCCCGGCCAATCGGCTGACCTTGGCCCGCTGGCTGGTGGATCCATCCAATCCCCTCACGGCGCGGGTGACGGTGAACCGGTTCTGGGAGCGCTGCTTTGGAACGGGTCTGGTCAAGACCAGCGAGGACTTCGGCCGCCAGGGTGAATTGCCTTCCCATCCCGAACTCCTCGACTGGCTGGCCACCGAGTTCATTGCCAGCGGATGGGATGTCAAAGCCCTGCAGAAACTC